>CAZLND010000052.1:0-11928 GCA_964560635.1 uncultured bacterium
GCCCTGAGCCAGGTGATCCAGGCCTTTGGAAAGCCGTTCCACCTTTTCGACCTGGAAGTCATTGGCATGATCTTCCTTCAAAGCCGCCTCTAATAGTTGGGCGTCTCCTGGATTGTCTTCCACCAACAATAGTCGGGTTGGCATCACCATGGTCACCATCCCTCAGAGCCAGCTCAACCCCACCGGCCCCAGCTCATTCCATCTTATCTTCCACGCTCCGCAGCCAGATGTCTTCCACGTACCTCAGGGCCTGGTAAAGTTCCTCCAGGTCCGATGGCTTGACCAGGTAAAAGTTAGCCTGGTATTCGTAGGCTTTTCGGATATCCGAATCCAGTTTGGAATTGGTCAGGACGATCACAGGTATCTCCACAAGCCTTGGATCGGCTTTGATCTCTTCGAGCACCTCGATGCCGGATTTTTTCGGCATTTTCAAGTCCAAGAGGACGAGGTCGGGACGTTCCGCTTCGGTGAATCGGCCCCGCCTCTTGAGGTACTCCAAGGCTTCCTCACCGTCTTTCACGCGTTGGACATGGACAGGACGCTTGGCGGCTTTGAAGACTTCCCGAATGAGCACCACATCCCCCAAGTTGTCCTCGGCCAAAAGGATCTGGATGGAGCGGTGGATCTTCTGCATTGAAGTGACCATAGCGCCTCCTCGCGAAAGAAAGAGCGGGAACAGTGGATGGATGGGAACGTCGGGGATCAGCCCAATGATTCTCTTGTCTTGATTTAATCTTACTACCGATTTGGACGAATGAAAAATCGAATAGTGGCTCGGGGTCTTTGGTGGGAGAAATTTATTTCGGTGGGAGTTTTTTTGATCGGGGTGATCGACCTTGGTCGGCTCAATTTCAAGGGATATTTCGATTAACCATTACCCATCCAGGATTTACCCGTTCATTTCTTGGAATGCTTCGAATTTTCGAATGAAATCGCTTCTATTGGAAAAAACGGTCAGGAGGGTAAGCTGGCCTTTTCAAGCCAATATTTCTTTAACAACCTGGCGAAATCCAAAAAGCCTTTGTAATCAGTGGGCTTAGTGAAGAAAGAATTGGCGCCCAGTTGGTAGGAAGCGTTCACGTCTTGGTCGAGCCCTGAGGATGTGAAAACCACCACCGGGATCTGCTTGAACCGGCGGTCGGTCTTGAGGATCTTCAAGGTGTCCATTCCGTTAAGGCGGGGCATTTTCAGGTCCAACAGAACGAGGCACGAGGACTTGTTCATGTCCGAATAGACGACGGATTCGTTCATGTAATTGACGAGTTCCTGCCCGTCCTCGGCGAAGAACAGGCGGCTTTTGATGCCCGATTCCGTGAAGGCTTTTTCCAGTAGGGTACGATCGCCAGGATTATCTTCCGCGATGAGGATCGCGGCGGGAAATTCGGGATTGAACATAAAAGTTAACCTCTCAGAGGGATGTGGAAACATTATGCCCTGTTCGCCGGGATATTTTCCAGACCCTAGAAAACTCTACGACCGGCTTATTTTTTCTGATCCGAGACGAATTTCACCGCGGCGGAGTTGATACAGTACCGCTGACCGGTGGGTTTGGGTCCGTCCGAGAAAACGTGCCCTAAGTGTCCCCCGCAGCGGGGGCAAAGCACTTCGGTTCGCTCCATGCCATAAGAATGGTCCGGCTTGGAGGCCACATTCTCCGGATAGATCGGTTTGAAAAAACTGGGCCAGCCGGTACCTGAATGGAATTTTGAATCGGAGACGAAAAGCTCCAGACCGCAGCCCGCGCAATGATAGACACCCTTTTCGTGGCTGTCCCAATAGAGGCCCGTGCAGGCCTTTTCGGTGTCGTGCCCGCGTAGGATGCGGTACTGCTCGTCGGTCAGGACTTTCTTCCACTCGGCGTCGGTCTTGACGACCTTGTCCCCCTTATACTTGCCCATATAGCACCCCTTGGTCTTGGGAATATCGGCTCCCTTGGCGAATGCCAGGTAAGCCCCGGCGGAAGCTAGAACGAACCCCGCCGCCATGATCAGCCCTGTTCTTTTGCCCACGCTATCCCTCCTTTTCAGCCATCCAGGATATCTTAACCCCCATTACGCACCCGATCGGGATGGAGTTACAAGCCTTGAATGACCTTTTCGGGCGAAGGTTCGGGGTAAAATGGCGTGTCTTGGACCTTACGCAAAAGAGGAGGATGATCATGGGCGACTCGACCGACATCAAATGGCTTCCCGAACCCGAGGACAAGGACTATCCAGCGGCCCAATCCTACCTGAGCCTCCTGCACACCGACGCGGAAACCATCGGGCTGGTCCGGAAGCTCAAGGACGCCAAGGTCTCCCAGTTCAAGGCCAAGGATATCTTCCGGGCTTCCGGTCTTTCCCTTTTGGGGGTCAGCAATTCCCACGTGGACAAAGACCAGAAAAAGATCAAGGACGGCAAGCCCCTCTCACCCCTCCTGCTGGTGCGGGACCCCCAGAACGGCAAGGTGATCATCGCCGATGGCTACCACCGCCTTTGCGCGGTCTATAGCTTCAACGAGGACGCGCTCATCCCCTGCAAGATCGTTTAATACCTCTAACAAAGTTTTACAATAACGGCCATTTGAACCACCAAGACACAAAGACACCAAGAAAGACAATGTCAAAGGCTTGGTCTCGTTTTTCATGAAATAGATTTTAAGTTGTTCTTGGTGCCCTTGGTGCCTTGGTGGTGAGAATAGGTTCTATCAGGGTCTCTAAAGACTATTTCTTGAGAAGTGGCTGGAGGTCGGGTACTTCGTAGGCCTGCACCACCTGCTGGTTGCCCTTGCGGCAGACCCAAGTGGCGGACTTCAGGAATCCCTTGGCGCTCAACTCCGAGGGCGTGAAGGGCCCTTCCCATTGGTTGTCATGAAAAACCAAAAAGCTGCTGCCTTGCGTCGGGCGGTCGGAGAGCGGGGACAGGATGAAGGAATCGATCCTCTCTCCTTTCGCTTTCGCCGCGGGCGTCGATCGAGTGTCATTCGAGGGAAGGCCGGTCAGGCCCAGCTTGTCGGGTGCCAGCTCGTTGAAGAGTTTTGAGAAAAGTCCCTTCAGTTCCACCGGGGGTGGTTCGGGAGCTTTGGGTATCTCGGACGGCGCGGCCTGTTCTACCGGAGCCGTCTTCGCCTCAGCGGGCTTTTCGGCCGGAGCGGCCTGCTCCGTTGGGGGGGCGGCCTGGGTCAGCTTTTCTTCTTCCACCCGAAGTTTCTGGATCTCATCGGACAGTTTACGGATGCGCCGCTTATCGGGCGCGGGCTTGGCCATTTCGGCGTCCAATTCGGCCTGCTTCTGGTGCAGGGGGAAGGACTTGCGGATGATCTTGAAGCAAACTTCCACATGGGGATCCACCGGGTCGGACTGGAGGGCCATGAGGTTGAGGGCCACCGAATAGGCCAATTCCCCATTGTCCGCCTTGAAATTCGGTTCCTTCTGGGCGAAATGATTGAACCGCTTGATGGCCTCGAGATAGATACCGTAGGCCCTGCGGAAATCCCGTTCCTCTTGGTAAAACTTCCCCACCAGGTAGTGGCACTGAAGATCGAAGGGTTCCCTGTTCTCGATGGTGGCGAAAAGCGTCAAGGCCTCCGGGATATGGTCCTCGTCCCCCTCTTGGTTCGTGAACCGGTTCATCAGGCAGAATTTCACGAACTGGCCCTTGAGGCTCAGGTCGCCGGGGTTCTTTTCGATGGCCTTTTTAAAACGTTTATATTCAGCCGAATGGGTGGAAGTTTTTCCAAATAAAAATGCCATGGTTTACCTGTAGTGGGTTGGTGTGAATGGGGTCATTTAAGCCTGGAAACGCGGGGAAGACAAGTTAGAACCATCTCCAAGGAAGGAAGACGTGGAACATCGAACGCTTTTTCGGGGCCGCTGGTGTGGGCGCCGCCGAAACCACGGACTCCGAAGAACTTCCCTGGCTTTGTCCAACAGGGGCAGGCTCCAAAACCTGGACGACAGCCTTGCCCGGGGCCCCTTTGGCCTTGGGCTTCCCGAATCCCTTGTTCAGTGCTTCCAGTTCGGTCGGGAAGGACTTGATGATGGTCCCGAATTGTAAAAGCTCGTAGGCGTCGGTGACCTCGGGTGTCATGGCCACCAGGAACAGGTTCCCCTTCTGGACGCGGATGCGCTTGATCTCCCCCACGAAAATGCCCCAACCCGCGCTGCTGACGTAGGTGACGTCCTTCAGGTTGATGATGATGTTGAATTTTTTCTGGCCCAACACCATTTGAAAGGTCCTCTCGAACTCCGGGGCGGTGGTGGTGTCGATGAACCCACGGACCGAGATGACCGTGACATCCTTGTGCAAGGGATGCTCCCCGGCGGCGGCGGTAAGATTGTTCTTGGCGATAGTGGTCTTCATGTTCCCTCAATGAAATTCGTGAAAAAGTTTCCTTATTGTACCGCAGGAAGACCTAGGAAAAGGCGGGCTTGTGGCCCAGATCCACCGAGGATCAGGAAAAGGAAAGCCTTAAAAGCGCTTCCAAACAGCGCGGTTCCCATCCTCTCCCAAGTGCTAAAATGAAGAGGACCCTCTAGCCCTGGGGTTGGGGCTTGGGGAACTTCCCGCAAAGGTGTCTTATGTCCTGGAAAAAAGGTTGGATCGAAAATCGCCGGAGCGGAGCCTCAAAGGTCTCCCAGTTGGTGGAGTTCCGGATCATTCCCGCGGCCGAGTTCTCCCACTATTCGAAGGACCGTCTCTATGGAAGCACGACGCTCCATAACGCCGCCATCGCCCGGATGTTGGCCCAGCTCCTGCATTGTGAGGTCGCGGACCTGACCAATGGCTCCGTCCATGTCTGTGGTCAAGATCCCCTCCAGCAAGGCCAACACCTGGAGGTCCAGTTGGACCTCGTGACTTACAAATGCAAGTTCAAGTTCATCCTTGAGGCTATCACGGTGAATTTCAACGAGGAGATGAAGGAAATGGTCTTCAGCGCGGGCATGAAAGCCCTGGCCGTGGACAAGGATGATATGGAGCTATTGAGCCGCATCATCGAGATCAAAAAGAACCATTAGGATTCTTACGTTCTTTTGCCCTTCGCTTTGAATTGCTCGGCGGCCTCATCCACGGATCTTTTCAGGTCGTTGACCGCCTCATCCAGCCCTTTTTGAAAATCCTTCCAGGCGGCGTCGGTCGACTTTTTCAAAGCTAAGAGCTTCCTATCCGCATCGGCCTTTTGAGCCTCCAATTTCCGTATCTGTGCCTGGATGTCGGCGTCCAGTTTGGCGTCCGTTTTCGAGACCTGATGTTTCAAGTGCTGTATCTTCGAGTCGATCTTCTTCAGGTCTTTTTCCGCCTTTTTTTGATAGTCCTTCCGGAGTTGGTGGACATCCTGGCCTATTTTCGAGTCGGCCTTATCCGCCGCGTAAACGGCCCCGGTGGACAAGGCCCCCAGCAAAAGGCCTAGGACAATAAAAGAATTTTTCATGATTCCCTCCCCTTATTTCGATCCAGTATGCCTTGATTTCAATCTAAAACAAACAACCCCTTTGTGGAAGTGGCCCGGATAAATAGGTGTCGACCGGAGTGGGTAAAAGGAAAACGACCCAACCTAATTCACGAACAAAAATTCTTCTCCGATTCCGTCACCCGTCCTTAAATGGAATCAAGACCAAGGAGGCGGCTATGATAACTCAAAAGAAAGTTCGCATCGTTGTCTTGCTGGTAGCGGGAATACTATGGCTCCCCGCTTTTTTATGCGCGAAGGGGTCCTACAATCCCACCCGGGACGGTGGTAATTTCGGCATCGGCTTGGAACTGGGGGAACCCGGCACTTGGGGCGCGACAGGCAAGGTTTGGATCGACCACGATAACGCTTTCCAGGGCGCTGTCAAATTCCCGAGCGTCGGTTCGGCGATCTTGCAGTTGGATTACCTTTGGCATGATTTCGCCCTCGTCCACATGAAGAACACCGAGGGGGAATGGCCCTTTTACGTGGGCGTTGGAGGGGACCTGGCGTTGGGGACCCCGACCGCCGTGGCGGGCCGGGTACCCGTGGGGATGTCCTACATCTTTGATAAGAGGAATGTCCCGGTCGACATTTACCTGCAGGTGGTGCCAACCCTTTGGTTCACGACCCCGACCAATTTCTACGTTTACGGGGAATTGGGCGCCCATTATTACTTTTAAGAGGGTGCCCTTTATTTGTACTCGGCGTACTGGGCTTGGATCTCGGTCTGGTTATAGGTATCGGATAAGCGGTAGGACAGAATGTATTTGTGCCGGGAATCCTTCCAAAGTTCCTTTTTAGCCTCGGTGGGATCGGCGGCTAAAGGGTCATGCTCGACGATGAGCTTGTCCGAGGAGACTTTCTGCCCGTCCAACATCAGCGTCCAATCGATGGTCCAAAAGACCGTATGGTGCTTCTTCACGCCTTTCGCGGCGGGAGCCACACCCCCCTCCGCGGACTTTAAGGTCAGGGTAATGGCGGCCTTATGGTCATGTTTGACCAAGGCGTCATCGTAAGTGGAGTAGTCGGTGGAATTGGTGAAGGTCTGCTCGTTCTTTCCGTGCTTTTCGAAACCCGCGTTCCCCGTCAAACCCGGCATGCCGAAATAATCGAAATGGGGCCGCAGGATGTTCTTTCCCCTCGTGACGGTCAAGGGGGAGTAATAGCGCGTGACGTAGCTGACATCGTAATAGATAAGGTGGTTGCCCGGTTCAATGGAGGTGATGCACTTGCGCAGATGGTCCTCGTGGGTCCCTTCCACTTGGAGCCGGGTCTTGTGGTCCAGTACGATATCCGTGTCATTGCGCACTTGCAGGTCTTCGAAGGTCACTGAGGTCATGGCGACCGCCATGAACACCCGCACCACCAGGGCGCCGAGGACGATCAGCCCGATGGCGGGCAGGAACCGGGGCCAATTGGAATCTTTGCTGACGCCTTTGGGGGCTTGGGGTTTGACGGCGCCGGGCTTATAAGCCTCGAATATCTCCAGGGGCTCGTCAATTCCCTTCACTTTATATTTCCCGTGAGAGACCCAACCCGCTTCCTGTGAACGACCCGCCATCCAGCCCTTGGCCGAATCAAAGACGCTATAGGTCAGGTAGATATGCCCGCCCTCAGCCAACCCTTCCACCCGGGAGGCCCGGTTCACGTGACGGCCAAAGACATCCAGGTTCGTCTTGTCTTCCACCGTGACCTGGCCCATATGAAGGCCGATACGTACGAGGATAGGAGGTTGGTCCGAATGGGCCGCGTTGTATTGGCGGAGGGAATCCTGTATCTCCAAAGCGCGCGCGACCGCCGTGGAAGGCTCGGAGAAAACGGCCATGACCGCGTCCCCGATATGCTTGATGACCCGGCCGGACCCCTCCCTTTCGATAATGGGCACCAGGATGCCGTCGTGGGCACGCCGGACCTCGTTGGAAAAACCGTCGCCCCTCTGTTCGGTCAACCGGGTGAAACCTTGGATGTCGGTGAACATGATGGTGAGAACGGAGGTATTCCGGCTCTGGCGGAACCCGTCGACTAGGTTCAGCTCTTTATCATCGATATGAAGGTTGAGTGGAACTTCGGTCATAGGTCTCCCTGAGGTCTCAATAATGCCACCGAAATCGAGGGGAAGTCAGCAAAAAACCAGACTAAAAGGAACCTACTTCACGACCAGGGACATGCTCTTGGTGTAGGAAGTCCCGTCCGGATATTGGACCTCGACGTGGACGATGTAATAGCCCGCCGACACGCCCGAGGTGGTCCAGCATTGGTAGGCCGAGGAGCCGAAGTCCAGCGTCTTGACCCTTTCCCCCGCCACGTTGAAGACCACCCAATGTCCGCTTTGCGGGATCTTATCCATATAGAGGCAAGCGGTTTGGCCGCGGTCCAGCACGTTGGGTCCCAGGTAGACCTGCGTGACATTGGAGTGCAGGTAATTGGGCGTGAAAGTCGGCGTCGCCGTGGCTGTTGGCGTAAAGGTGACAGTAGGCGTATAGGTGACCGTGAATGTGGGCGTTGGCGTGAAGGTAGCCGTAGGGGTGTAGGTGTTCGTGGGCGTAAAGGTGGGCGTGGAGGTGTTGGCGTTGATCTGCTCGTAAACACCGGGCTGGGCGAAGCTCGACGCGAAATAATTGTCGCCCCCGTAATAAGCCTGCACTTGGGTGGTCACTGGCGGAAGGGTGCTGATGGTCCACTGGGCCGTCCCGTTGACCATGAAGACGGTGGCAAGGGTGTTGTAGCTGGCGTCCAAGAAACTCACCGGCCCCGTTGGCACAGGCCCTTGGTAGGCGGAGTTCGCGGGACCCACGCTGGCGGTGAAGACCACCGGGTCAGTTTGGTTGGCGGGGTTGGAATTGGAGGTCAAAAGCAGGATAGAAGGCTCTTTTTGCACGTTCAGGAAAACGCCGCCACCACCCGCGCTTACATAATGGCTGTCCCCCGGATAAACCCCTGTCACCGAGCGGCTACCCGTCGTCAGGAACCGATAATTCAAGTAGGTCTTCCCGTTGGAATCCAAAAGCCCGTTCCCGACCCAGCCATAACTATCGTCAAAAAAGGACACCGGGCCCTGGGGCATCACCGTCGTCGAGCCCCCGAAGATGTTGGCCGTGACCGCGGCGCTGATGGAAACCGGCTCTCCCACGTAACAGCTACTGCCGGTAACGGCCATGGTCAAATTGCTGTTGAAGGGATTGATATCCAATTGGTTGGTATTGGTCGTGACCGGCAGGAAGTTGCTGTCGCCCGAATAGCCCGCGTAAAAATGCTGGTTCCCGATGCTCAGGCCTTTGACGAAGGTCACCGGGGTCCCGCTGTTGACGATGGCTACCCCCAGCACTCCATCCAGGTCACCCACGACCGAAACCGAACCGGTGTAATTTTGTGGGAGGCCGCCGTAAGTATAGAAACTCACGACGAAACTGACCGGATCCCCATAGTGGTTCCCGGAGGAGTCCACGTTCAGTTGCAGGTCGGGAAGGGCCCTTCCCACGACAAAGACCGTGGTGGCGCTTTGGGCGTTGTAATTGGTATCCCCGCTGTAATTGGCAAAATAGGTGTTCGGCCCGCCGAGTGGGTTAGGGGCATCCCATACGGCATTGTTATAAGACCCCAGGACCGTGGTCCCCAACTGGCTGGTCCCGTTCACGAAAGTCACCGAGCCGGTGGGATTGGAGGGATAGGACCCGCCGCCGGGGGGGATAGTGAACCCGAAGTTGAGGAGCAAGTCCGTATTCCCGTAATAAACATTCGAGGGATTCACGACCACCGATACGGATTGGAAATTGACCTTTTGGACATTGATGACCTGGGTCATGGCCGAGGAAGAATAGTCCGTGTCGCCCGGATAATAAGCCACCAGGGTATTTGGCCCGCCGTTCTGCAGTTCTCCCGTGAAGGGATAGGTGGAAGAAAAGTTACTGCTGGGACCTCCGCCGCCTCCCGTGCCACCACCGCTCGTGGAGAGCGTTTGCCAATTGAGGAATATCCCATTGTCATAGATGCTCACGGGTCCGGTGGGTTGGCCTTGTCCGGGCGACTGGGACGACACGGTCACGGCAAACCCGATGGAATCCCCGAAGGTATAGGGACCCGGTGTGGGCAGGGCGAAAAAGGTGGTCGTGGAGTCCTTCACCACCGTGAAGGAAACGATGGCCTGGCTGGAAGCGTAGGTCCCGTCCCCTTCGTAAGAGAAGGTCACATTGTGGCTTCCGGGAGTGAGAACTTGGCTGAGGGCCGTGATGGCTTGGTTGGAAGCTCCGCCGCCCTGGCCCAGATAAACCTGGCCCAAATATCCATCCAGGTTGTCATTGAAGGTGACCGGGCCCGTGGGTGTGGGGCCTGACCCGGTTCCGGAAACAACGGTGGCGGTCAGGTCCAGGTTCTGTCCTGAGATGAGGACACCCGTGGGGCTGATGGAACCATTGGTGATGGAGGCGGTCAAACTAGGGATAGCGAGAACGGGGATAGGGAAAAGGGCGAATAAAAAAAGAATGGCGGCACAAAAGCCGAAGGTCCGCATAAGGTTGTAAAAGCCGCGACGCATCCAGACTCTCCCCTAAAAAGTGGAGTAAGTTTATCGGGAATGACCCAATAGGTAAATCGGTAAATCTAAGGGAAAAAGGGGTTTTTTTAAGGCTTAGAGAAAAGAATTCCTATTTCATCAGTTTGATGTCATCGCGAGGAGTCTCTTCAGACCATGTCGTAATGACTGCTGTCATTGCGAGGAGCAGCCCCAATCGGGGCGTTTTGGCGACGTGGCAACCTCAGGTTTGTTTTCTAATAGCGGGGCGGTAACGACGTGGCGACCCCAGTCTAAATAAGCCTTTTTCCAAGGAAGTTTATTTTGGAACTGAGGTTGCTTCGTCATGATCGACCGTCTATTCGACGGTCACTCCTCGCAATGACGGCAAAATTTAAATTGGGATGTGCTTATTTCAGCAGGGCGTGGGGGTCGGCCAGTTCGCTCTCGGTGAAATCATCCGGCAGGATATTGATCCCGGAAAAATATTCCGTGTCCCCCACCAACGGCAGGACGATGAACTTGTCCGGGCCCTTCGACAATATTTGAGCGTCCACCGAAAGGGCCTTATGGTAGAAGGCCCAACATCCGTTCACCTTTTGACGCGGGGGATTCTCCGTTCTAAGTTTTCCTTCCAGGTCCTTCAACATCACCTGTAAAGTGGTCCGCATGTCCCATTCGGCGGCGTGCTGGAGAAGCTTCCCACCTTGCCCGGTCCAACCGTTCTCTCCCAGGAAAGTGCGGGCCAGCCCCAAGGAGGTAACGTAGCGACATTTCCATTCGGCGTGGTCCCGGTCATCGCCTCCATAGTAAGCCTTCAGCACCACCCACAGCCGAGACTTCCCTTTATCCACGTGGCTGAAAACCAAATAAGGGAATATCTTCAGGGAGCCTTCTTCACCTTCTTCCGCCAAGCGGTAACGGTCCTCGCCCTTCCCTTGCGCCAGCGTATCCTTGAGGGTCTTGCGGGCCATGTCCTCGGTGTCCAAGCCTAAGGACGGCGCCAGGTCGCTCATGAGGACGGATGTATCGCCCTCACCCACCACCGTATTTTTTCCCGCCAGGTTCGCTTCCAGTTCGGCGGGCGAAAGGTTCTCGTCCCCTTGTTGGTCGGCGATGAAGACGTTGGTGTTCGGGACGCGATAGGTTCCCACGGGCCAATCGGCCACGTAGCGGCGGCTGTTCGACTTTTCAGTGAAGAAGGATATCTTCACCGGACCCGTGACGGCCGGAAAGGGTTTGGTGCCCATCCCCGCACAGCCGGCTAAAAATAGAAGGGGCATCAACCAGATGTTCTTATTCAATTTCATCTCAAGGGCTCCTTTTGAAAGTGGAGCGATTTTATAACCAATCCCATTTCATGAAAAGGGCCACTATATCAATTCCAGAAACTCAAGGATCGGACCACCCGATCGGCCGTGGCCTTGCCCTCATCGGTCGGCGAATACTGGATGAACATGTCCAGTAAGGTGGAATCCTTCTTGATCAAGAGGAGTTTCATTTCCCAAGGGGTCCTTCCCGGCAAATGGGCCGACCCCTCGGCCAGCAGGCCCGGCGCCCCCCCGATGGTCACGGGGTTCATAGTGGCCTGGAAGTTCCGCAAGGTCTCGTTCATGCTTTGGAGCGTCTTGACCTGCTTATCCAACTCCTGGGCCAGGTCCGGTTCATATTTGACCTCCTGGGCTTGGACACGGACGTAGAGGTCACCCCCGACGCTGTGGCCCTGCATATCGGCGGTCTTCGCGATCCCCACGGGAGGTTTGTAGACATCCAAAGTGATGGGGCATTCGAAGGAAAAGTGCAGGTCATCATCCCGATAGTTCTTCCATTCCACTGGAGTGGGGACAAAGGTGGGCAAGGAGAGGGGTGTGGCGACGGCGGCAGGAGCGGCCTTCGGTGAGGGACTTCCCCCGAAAATATCGGCGAGCAGGACCACGACCATCCCGATCCCTGCCAAGCCAAGCAGAATGAAGACCCAGGTCTTGTTCAT
>CAZLND010000053.1:0-11917 GCA_964560635.1 uncultured bacterium
GCTCCAATATCCCTTCCAGGGCTCCTTTTGCCACGATCCGCCAGGATTGGGGATCGTCCTTTTTGCGCCAAACATGGGACATGTGTTTGCCCACGGGGTCGAAGTCGTGATCGTAGACAAGTTCCCATCGTTCTTGGACCTGGGCCACTTTGACACCATGTTCCTTCGTATGGGCCAGGATGGCTTTTTCCATGGGGTCGACCGGGGAAAGTTCGCAGGCCAACACTGAGGCTTCCAACACGGCCTCCTCGCTGGCCCAGGGCGTCAAGGGCATATGGGAGTCGAGGGCGAACTGCCCCTGGGTGAGCGTGCCCGTTTTGTCCACGCAGATGACGGTGGTGGAACCCAAGGTCTCCACGGCGGAGAGCTTCTTGATGAGGACGCCTTTTTTGGAAAGCCGCCAAGCGCCCAAGGAAAGGAACAAGGTAAAGACCAGGGGGAATTCTTCCGGCATGGCCGCGATGGTCAGGCTGACCGCTGAAAGGAAAGCTTGGAAGAACCCCAGGCCCCGGGCCAATTCCAGACCCAAAACCCCCAAAGCTACTACCACCGCCGCCAGGACCAACCGGCCCACGAGGGCGTTCGTTTTCTTTTGAAGAGGCGTGGACGCTTCTTCTGTGGCCGCCACCAGTTGGCTGATCTGGCCGAAGCGGGTTTTCGAACCGGTCTGGAGCACCTCACCGGTGCCTTGGCCGGTCAGGACCGTCGATCCGGCGAAAAATTGGTTTTCAGGTTTTAAAACAAGACCTTTCTCACCACCAAGGTCACCAAGTAAAGCCGAACCTTCTTCTTTGTTTACTTCGTGAACTTCCTGGTTAGAGCTTTTCGATACAGGTTCCGATTCCCCCGTGAGCTGGGATTCATCCACCGAGAGATTGGCGCATTGCCGCAGGACCCCATCCCCCAGGACACGGTCCCCTTCCTTCAATGCCAGCAAGTCTCCCGGGACCAGCTCCTCGGAAGCTATCTCTTTTTCCTTTCCGTCCCTGATCACCCAGGCCCGGGGAGCCAAGGTTTGGGCCAATTTTTTCAGGGCATTACGGGAACGGGCTTCCAACAGCACGTCCACTCCCAGGACCGGGATAAGGGCGATGAGCAGGATCCATCCGTCACGCTTCTCGCCCAGGAGGAAATAGGTGCCGGCGGCCAGTGCCAGCATGACGGCCATCGGGTCGGCCAAGGTCTTGAGAAGCTCCTTCAGGCGCGCGTGGGGGTCTTCCGCCTGGAGCCGGTTGAGACCATGGACCGTCAAACGGCGGGCCGCCTCGATGGAGGTGAGACCTTCCCATTGGATTGTGGTTTGCTCGATGGCCAATGGACCCTCCTGGCGGGCGATCCTGTTGATTCGCCTTTATTATCAACTATTTTCTTTTGTCCCAGGCCGCGTCTTGATGACTTGGGTCATACGGGGGGCTTCCCTCGCTCCTGTAATTTGGTCCCACCTGGAACGAACCACAAGGAGAGAACATGAACCCCATCCCATTCCCGATGCTCCCCCAAAATCTTTACGCCGACCGGCCCTACATCGCCATTTGGGAGGTCACACGCGCCTGCGACTTGGCCTGCGTGCATTGCCGGGCGGAAGCCCAATCCCGTTCCTACCCCGGTGAGCTCGACACCCAACAAGCTTTGGACCTCATCCGTCAGGTGGCCGAGTGGAAAGTTCCCCTTTTCGTCATGACCGGCGGCGACCCCTTGAAGAGGGGGGACCTGATGGAATTGGTGGCTGAGTGCAAAAAACTCGGAATGAATTTCGCCTTGGCCCCCTCCATTACCCCTTTGTTAACGAGGGAACGACTCATCGAATTGAGGGACGCGGGCGTTCACCGCATTTCCCTTTCGCTGGACGGGGCCGACCCGGATAGCTTCGACGCTTTTCGCGGGGTTCCCGGGACCTTTCACCGCTTTATCGAGGCTGCCAACGAGATCCGGGAACTGGGCATCAAGCTCCAGATCAACACCACCATGAGCCGCCACAACAAAGGCAAGATCTGGGATATCGCCCGCATCATCAAGAGCTTCTCCATCGACCTTTGGTCGGTCTTTTTCCTGGTCCCCACAGGCCGGGCCCAAAAGGACCAGGCCTTGAACGCCAAGGAGACCGAGGAGGTCCTGAGCGACCTTTATGACATCCTGGAGATGGGTTGGTTCGACATCAAGACCACCGAGGCCCATCATTTCCGCCGCATCATCCTCCAACGCCAAGGCGTGACACCGGACCAATTGATGAGGGGCGATGTGGAGAACCCGGCCCCCAGCCTGATCAGGGCCGCGCGAGGGGTGAGCGATGGGCGGGGCTTCGTCTTCATTTCCCACACGGGCGATGTTTGCCCCAGCGGCTTCCTGCCCTTGTCGGGCGGCAACGTCAAGGATCAATCCCTTTCCCAGGTCTACCGCAAGAGCTGGCTTTTCCAGAAACTGCGGGACGCGGATTCCCTCAAGGGTAAATGCGGCCGGTGTGAATACCGCTTCCTTTGCGGCGGTTCCCGGGCCCGTGGCTACGCCATGACGGGGGATGTGCTGGGACCCGATCCCTTTTGCGCTTACCAACCGGCCGCGAAAGAGGAACCCTTCCGGGAAGCCGTTCTTTTCTGATCGCAAAAACCGCCCCTAAATAAAAAGCCCCGGGGATCTCCAAGATCCCCGGGGCTTTACCTCCAACTTTAACTTTTCCTACACTTCTAACAACTTGGCTCCTTCTACTACATCAGTCATCTACTGACCAACTTTCAAACAAAACCAGTAAGGAGATCCTTTTTCGAATGGAGGGCTTTCCCCTCCGGCCACCCTTAGGGTGCCTGAGTTAGAATCCCCTTACATCTTTAGGTTACACATCCCCTCTTAAAAGTTTTATGACCTATATCAGAAAAGTCTATTTTCTTTTCTTCCCGCGCCTTTCGACTTTCGATCCTTTTCCCCGGAAAGGCAGGACCGCCTTGGGTGCATGGCGGGCACTGACCTCATGCCGAGAATAGGATCCGCGGTGATAGAACTCATCGATACGTTTAGGGGCTTCCTGTTTCGCTCCACGGCTTCGCTTGACCATATTCCACCTCTTGTTCTTGACGGGGCTGCCCTCGGGTTTGATCCACTCGGCGTATTCCGGGTCCGATGCCGGCATTTCGCCGGGCGGGGCCCAAAGCCATTTGGCCATCCGCCACCTGAATTTCTCAACCAAGGTTGGTTCCATGCCAACTCTCCTTTCAAAAATGACGAATAACGAGGTTGGTATTGGACCGATTTCTTTTTAATGGTCGACAAGATGTATATCGGCCCATAACGCCTCCCTTTGTTCATCATCCCAACTTCACTATAACTTTGGGACAGGGAAGGATTTATGAGCCAAAACAGGTTTTGAGTTAACCTTTTTTTGACCCGAGTTCCTTTATTAAATTTCGGGGTATGGGCCGACAGCCACAATACTTGGCATGCGCGAGATGCCATTTTTTCCTTTGCGCCAGCGTGGGGTTCAAGGGCATCTTATGTTTTTCATGCCACACCTTATTCATTTCCCCTCCCCTTTCATTTTGGCTTCTTCCGTCGCCACGCTTTGGATGGCCGCCGCCACCGAGTCGGGATTGAGCGAGATAGAATCGATGCCGCAGCGCACCAAAAAGGCCGCGAAATCCGGATGGTCGCTGGGGGCCTGGCCGCAAATGCCGATCTTGGTGCCGGTGGCCCGGCAACGGCGGATGACCTCGGCGATGGACCTCTTGACCGCCTCATCCTGCTCGTCAAATAGCTTGGAAAGCACCCCCGAGTCCCGGTCCACCCCCAGGGTCAACTGGGTCAGGTCGTTGGAGCCAATGGAGAAACCGTCGAACCTCTGGGCGAATTCCTCGGCCAGGATGACGTTAGCGGGTATCTCGCACATCACGTAGACCTGCAGATCCTTTTCCCCGCGCTTGAGGCCCTGTTGTTCCATGACCGCCAGGACCTTGTCAGCTTCCCCTGTCGTACGGCAGAAGGGAACCATGACGATGATGTTGGTCAGCCCCAAAACTTCCCTTGCCCGCTTGAGGGCCCGGCATTCCAGCTCGAAGCCGGGCTGATAGCCGGGGCTGTAATAACGGGAAGCGCCGCGCCAGCCGATCATGGGGTTCTCTTCCTTTGGCTCAAAAGCCGCCCCGCCCACTAGATTGGCGTACTCATTGGTCTTGAAGTCACTGAGACGTACGATGACCGGATGGGGATATTGGGTGGCCGCGATCTGGGCCAGGCCCCTTGAAAGCTTGTCGATGAAATACTCGGCCTTGTCCGGATAACCTTCGGTCAGCGCCGCGATACGGACCTTAGCCCTCTTGTCCTTGAGCTTGGCGAAATTCACCAGGGCCATGGGATGCACCTTGATGGTTTCGCTGACCAGGAATTCCATACGGGCCAGGCCGATGCCCTTCACCGGCAGGTGCCACCACTGAAAGGCCGCGTCCGGACTGGCGATGTTCATGAGGATCTGGGTGCGGGTGGAGGCCATTTGGTCCAGGTGGATCTCTTTTTCCTCGAAAGGCAATTCCCCCTGGAACACCTGCCCTTGCAGGCCCTCGGCGCAAGTGAGGGTGACCGGTTGGCCGTTCTTCAAAAGATGGGTGGCCCGGCCCGTGCCCACGACCGCCGGTATCCCCAGCTCGCGGCTGACGATGGCCGCGTGACAGGTGCGGCCCCCATGGTCGGTGATGATGCCCTTCGCCTTTTTCATGATGGGCACCCAATCCGGGTCCGTCATTTCCGCCACCAGGATGGAACCCTCCTTGAACCTGCCGATCTCCTTGGCGCTTTTGATACGGCAAACCTTGCCCGCCGCGATACCATCGCCCACCGCCAAGCCTTCCATTAACAGCTTCCCCTTTTCCTTCAGGGTGAATTTTTTCAGCACTCCCACTTTCTTCCGGGACTGTACGGTCTCGGGCCTCGCCTGGACCATGTAGAGCTCGCCCGTCTTACCGTCCTTGGCCCATTCCATATCCATAGGCTTGCCATAGTGATCCTCGACCAGCACCGCCCACTTGGCCAATTGCAGGATCTCGGCGTCGGAGAGGACATAACTTTTTTGTTCCTTGGGTGAAGTCCTCATAAGGCGAGTGCCCTTCGCCTTGTAGACCATCTTGACCTTCTTGGCCCCGCGCTTTTTCTCGAGAATGGGGACTAGGGCGGGGTCGTTCAATAGGGGTTTGAAGACCATATATTCGTCCGGGTCCACCTCGCCCTGGACCACCGTTTCGCCCAATCCGAAGGCCGCGTTGATGAGGGCGGCTCGGGGAAATCCGCTTTCGGTGTCGATGGAGAACATGACCCCCGAACTGCCGATGTCCGAGCGCACCATGCGCTGGATACCGATGGAAAGGGCCACCTTCATGTGGGAAAAGCCTTTTTCAATTCGGTAGGAGATGGCCCGGTCCGTGAAAAGGGAGGCATAACACTTGCGGCAGGCGTCCATCAGCGCCTTGGCGCCACGGACGTTGAGGAAGGTCTCCTGCTGGCCCGCGAAACTGGCGTCGGGCAGGTCTTCGGCCGTGGCGGAGGACCTCACCGCGACGGGCAGGTCGGGGGTCCCCGCTCGGTCACAAAGCTCGGCGTAAGTTTTAAGGATGACCAGGGACATTTCGGGCGGGAAGGCGGCCTTCAGAAAAAGATCGCGGGAAGCTTTGCCGACGACTTTGAGGGATTTTTTCTTCGTTTCCAACTCCGCCGCCAGTTTTTCCAGGGGAGCCTCGAGTTGATTGTGTTCCAGGAAATCCCAATAGGCTTGGGAGGTCACGGCGAACCCATCGGGAACTTTGACCCCCGCTTCTTTTAGGTGCCGGGTCATTTCCCCCAGGGAGGCGTTCTTCCCACCGACTTGAGGTAGGTCATTCATCCCAACCTTGTCGAACCATAGGACCCAAGAGTTTTCACTCGCCATAAAGGCCTCCTTCTCTCCCTCTAGCTTTCCAAACTTCCTCTTAAAATTGCCATTCACCTCGCCAAATAACCACCGTCCACGGGGTAATAGGACCCGGTGATGAAGGAAGCCTTGGAAGAACAGAGCCACACCACTAATTCAGCCACTTCCTCGGGCCTTCCCAATCGCCCGATAGGATGAAGTGCCACTAGGGCCTCCCGGGAGGCCTTATCCGCCGTGACCGGGGCGATCATCGGGGTTTCAATGAAAGCCGGTCCCACCGAATTGATCCGGATACCCTTTCCGCTATAGTCCAACGCCGCCGATTGGGTCAAGCCCACCACACCATGCTTGGCCGCCGAATAGGCCGGCGCGGACCCGAATCCTTGCTGCCCCAGGATGGAGGACATGTTCACGATGGCTCCACCGCCGCTGTTCAACAGAAGCGGTATCTCGTATTTCATGCAGTAAAAAACGCTGGAGAGATTGGTGCTGATGACCTTTTGCCAACCCTCAATGGAGTAATCCACGAGAGGATTCAGTTCCCCGCCGATCCCCGCGTTGTTGAAGACCGCATCCAAGCGTCCGAATTTTTGGAGGCATTTCTGGACCATGGCCTCGCAATGCTCCGGTTTGGAAACGTCCCCGATGAACAAGAGGGGATCGCCTCCGGCCTTATCGACCAATTGGGCTGTTTCGGCCCCATGACTTTCGGTATGGGTGGCGACCAATACCTTGGCGCCTTCCTGGGCGAAAAGCAGGGCGGTGGCCCGCCCGATACCCGAGCCGGCCCCTGTCACTAGAACGACTTTGTCCTCGAATAGTTTCATGGTTTTGGACCTCTTCCCTAAATCCATCGTAAGAGGCCCTGGATTTGTCCCACATGACGGGAGTCATATCCGGCCCTGACGGGGGGGCGTAATGTAAAACCAAGGAATAAAAGAACTTTTAAAAAAGGAGAGGATTATGACCACAGTGGTAAAAGAACCGACGAAAACGGCCGTCATGAAAGCCCTGGTTTACCATGGCCCCGGCAAAAGGGCCTGGGAGGACAAACCCAAGGCGGCGGTGAAAGATCCCACCGACGCGGTGGTTCGGATCACGACCTCCACCATCTGCGGCACCGACCTTCACATCATGAAGGGGGATGTCCCGACCGTCACCGACGGGAGGATCCTGGGCCACGAAGGGGTAGGCGTGGTGGAATCGCTCGGGAGCGCCGTCCAAAATTTCAAGGTGGGCGACCGTGTGCTGATCTCCTGCATCACTTCCTGTGGAAAATGCGATTACTGTAAGAGGGGTATGTTTTCCCATTGCCGAAACGGCGGATGGATCCTCGGCAATCTTATCGACGGGACCCAGGCCGAGTACGTGCGCATTCCCCATGCTGACAACAGCCTTTACAAAGCGCCCGAAGGCGTACCGGAAGAAGCTCTTGTGATGTTGTCGGACATCTTCCCTACCGGCTTTGAATGCGGGGTCCTCAACGGAACGGTGAAGCCCGGCGACAAGGTGGCCATTGTGGGTTCCGGCCCCATTGGCTTGGCGGCGCTTTTGACCGCCCAGTTCTATTCACCCGCGATGCTCATCCTCATCGATCGAGATGACAACCGCCTCCAGGTATCCCGTTCCTTCGGCGCCACTCACACGATCAATTACGAGAAAGAGAACGTGGAGGAGCGGATAAAGCAGCTGACCGGGGAGGGCGTGGATGTGGCCATTGAAGCCGTCGGCGTCCCTTCCGCCGTGGAGACTTGCCAGGCCATCATCGCGCCCGGCGGGCATATCGCCAATATCGGGGTCCATGGCAAGCCGGTGGAATTCCATCTCGAGAAACTTTGGGACCGGAACATCACCTTTACCACCCGGCTCGTGGATACGGTGACCACGCCCATGCTGTTGAAAGTCCTGCAGTCAGGGAAACTGGATGCCAAGAAGATGGGCACCCACAACTTCGCGCTTTCCGATGTCATGAAGGCTTATGACACTTTCGGGAACGCGGCCAAGGAAAAAGCCCTGAAGGTCGTCTTGAAAGCTTGAACAAAGGGATCCCCCGGGGCGCGGTCCCGAGCCCCGGGAAATTTCCCTGAGCAAATTGGGTAATGCCATTACCTTCCAGGGTTCATCGTGAACCCAATATTTTTCATTCCGTTAAAGCAAAGGAAACAAAGCTTTTTTTATAATGAGCAGCAACATCACACCCGCATTCCCTCGCCCACTTATTCACGAAGTCAAATTGAACCACTCGGGGAGGTGGAAAATGAACCAGATCCAACTACACTCATGGAATCAAATGGTCGGTTTGATCCAAGAATTCGCGGAGGGTAAATTATCCTTCCACTACTTGGTGGACGGTTTGGAAGCGGCGCTGGACGAGGCCGACTTCAAGGATCCGGCCCTGATACAAGCCTGGTATGAGTTCTGGACCCCCCTGGAAGATTTGGACGTGGAAACGTCCCACGAGATCGAGGAAGTTTCTCCCGCCCAAGTCCTTCCCCAATTACGAAAGTTGAGGGATTTTTTAACGGAACAACTGCGGTTGGAAGGCCACGCGCCGGTACTGACGGCCCACAAAACGACCCGCCACGCCCACCACTAAAAAGGCTTCTCAGCCGGTTTTGTGAGGGTACCTATTCCGAAACTGGCGCAGGCGGAAAGCCAGTACCAAGAGCGGCATCCCAAAAGCGAAGGCATAGAGAGCTACCAGCCAGATGAGGGTTTCCCCTCCCACGCGGAAAGACAACACCAATGCCCCGAAAACCATTGAACAAACTCCCGCGAAATAGAGCGGTGCCCTTCGTTCCTTATACTCGTTCAGGTCCAAAGCTTGCCAGATCTCCAACCCCCCGGTGACGAGCGCCCAACCAGCCACGCCATAGAGGAGGACCAAGACCGTGGATCCGGGTTTGAGCCAAGTCAAAAGCCCGAGGCTGATACTTACAACACCTTCGATGATGAGTGTCCACCAACGACGGCCTCCCCCATAATCCTGCGCGCCCAGCAAGAGGGCGAATATCCCGTCAATGAAAGCGTAAAGACCTAAGAGCAAGATGATCGTAGCCACGAGCGCGGCAGGCCGAAGGAAAACGGAAAGTCCGAAAAGGTCCACGTTCGTCCCACTTAAACTCAACAGCCAAGCACAAGCCGTCACTCCCAAAAGAACACCCAATGCCCCCCGGAGCGCCAGGATCCACCAGAACCTCGCCATGATGTGATGCATAGTCCCTCCTTTTTCGGCCCCAACCCCATCTTAAGACCTTACACATAACTTCATATGACCGAGGCCATAAAGACAAGGGCCCACCCCATTTTATAAAAAGGCCGAATTTTCCCTTTGACAAGGTCACCTCAATTTTGATATTGATAATCATTATCAATTATGCCTTGGCCTTCAAAACCTCTAAAGGAGTCGAATATGCGGAAAAAATCATCTTTCCTGATCCTAGGTCTAGCCCTTTTGGCCCCGGGTCTGGGATCGGCCAGCGACCGTCATTTCACCTATAGCTATGAATCCCCCGTTTTGAATGAGGGGGGGCGAGAGCTGGAAACCTACACGACTTTCCGGTTCGGGCGGGACCATTATTATTCGGCATTGGATGAGCGCTTGGAATTCGAGATAGGGTTGGGCGACGGCATCCAAACCTCCTTTTACCTGAATTTCACCCAAGAAATGGAAGCCCAGGGGGCCGGCAATATCAGCAACGAATTCCTCGCGGACGGCATTTCCAACGAGTGGAAATTCAAGTTGATGGACAATGTCGCCGACATCTTCGGCATGGGCCTCTACATCGAACCGGAGATCAAACCGGATGAGCTGGAACTGGAAACCAAGGTCATCATCGACAAAAAAGAGGGTCCCTGGCTCTGGACCCTGAATTTGACCGCCGAACCCGAGGTTCACCTAGTGGACAACACTTCGGCCTTTTCCCTTATTCCTTCGGCGGGCCTTGGTTTATTCTTGGCGGACCGTTTCATGGTCGGTATCGAAGCGCAAAACTGGAATTTTTGGCAGTCCCAGCCGTCCGAGGTCAATTACTCCACCTTATCCTTGGGGCCGGTCCTGTCCTATACGGCCAGCAACTGGTGGGTGACCTTGACCGTTCTTCCACAGATCACCGATCTCAGGACCGGCGCCTTGAACCTGACGGACGGCGAGGTGGGCCAAAAATGGCAGACTCGGATCGCCACTTCCTTGGCCCTGTAAGAAAGGTTTTCCGATGAAAAAAAACTCTTGGCTGTCGGCCCTGGCTTTGGCGGGCTTTTCCCTTTCCTGCGCTTCCCTTTTACCCATTCCCCAAGAATCGGACTTGGTCTATGCCTCCTACTACCACCAGGCTCCGGTCCTGTTGAAAGACCTCCAAATGGGCCGCAAGCTTTATGTGGCCCATTGCGCGGGTTGTCATCCCCTTCATCTTCCCCATGAGCTCCCGCCCGTTGGCTGGCAAAAGATCATGGACCGCATGCAGGTGAACGCCAAGATCGACGATGGTACTCGCGATACGATCCTGCTTTACCTTACCACCATGGCCGGAAAATGAAGCCTCGGGTAAACCCTCCGGCTATTTTTATCTCCCTACGCCAAGGCTTCGGGAGATTATCCGCTCCTTAAACTTGGCGGAATCCACCGAAGCGAAAACTCACCTTCTTTTAAAAAATGTTTTTTCGCGCAGGCGGATAAAAAACCCCGGGAGCCGACAACGCGACCGGGGGTCAAGCCTGAACAGGTTTTAGTTGTTCTTGAAATCGGACGAGCGGGATTCCTTTTCCACTTCCACCCAATCAGTGAGGGCGTCGTTCTCAGGACAACCCCTTCCCAACCAATGGAAATAAGCCGCCACTTCTAAATTCTCATGGGCGGTCGGGACTTCGACATTCTTCACGACTTGGTCCTTCTCTTGCACTTTCGGCATAGGTTCCTCCTTCAAATGGGCTCCATCGCTTATTTACAACCGTTATCGAAACCGGATCAAACCCTGGATGGCCTCGATCAGGTTTTCCCGTTTAACTTCGCAGGGATGTCTTTCCGCGCCATTTCTGACGGGTTAGGAGCGTGTAACGACCGGAATCCCTTTTCCCACCCAGGTCAAACGACCCTCCTGGAATTCACCCGCCGCCCTTCCTATCGTTTCACGCACAAGGAGGCCGTCATGAAACCCGTCACTTTCCTTTCTAACGAGAATTTGCCCTCGCCCCAAACCGAACCCAAGACCTTAGCACCTTATGACAACGAGGGTCTTCTGGACGCCTATTCCAACGCGGTCATTTACGCCTCCGAAAAGGTGAGCCCCTCGGTGGTCAATATCGATGTGTTCCAAAAGGGCCTCGCTCGCAGGAACCATTCCGCCGGCCTGTCCCCCGAAGCTTCAGCGAAGGGGGAGCTTCATAAAGCTGGAAGCGGTTCGGGATTCCTTTTCACGCCCGACGGTTTCATTTTGACCAACAGCCACGTGGTGCACGGCGCCACCGAAATGGAAGTAACTTTCCTGGACGGCCAGACCCACCACGCCCGTCTTATAGGGGAAGACCCCGATTCGGACCTGGCGGTCATCCGCGTGGATGACGCTAACGGTTTGAAGCCCGCCCTTCTAGGCTCGTCCCAAGCATTGAAAGTAGGACAATTGGTCGTGGCCATCGGAAGCCCTTTAGGGTTCCAAACCACCGTCACGGCGGGCGTGGTATCGGCCCTGGGTCGTTCCCTGCGGTCCCAATCCGGGCGCCTCATCGACAACATCATCCAGACCGACGCGGCCTTGAACCCCGGCAACTCGGGCGGGCCTCTGGTCAATTCCCGCGGCGAGGTGGTGGGGGTCAACACGGCTACCATCATGGCGGCCCAGGGCCTTTGCTTTTCCATCGCCATCGACACGGCCAAGCGGGTGGCCAGCCAGATCATGCAACACGGCAAGGTCCGCCGGGGCTTCATCGGCATCGGCGGCCAGGATATCGACATCCCCCGCCGCATCGCCCATCACTTTAAGTTGTCCGGTGAGAGGGGCGTGCTGGTGGTCGCGGTGGAGGAGAATGGCCCGGCCCAAAAAG
>CAZLND010000054.1:0-8844 GCA_964560635.1 uncultured bacterium
GAAGTGTTTCCCAAGTACGGGAATCGGCCGCAAGGCTTACTTACTTAGCTAAGCGCGAAAAACTTCCCTTGTTCCTCATTGGCCACGTTACCAAAGAAGGAAGCATCGCCGGGCCCATGGTGCTCGAGCATATGGTGGACGCGGTCCTTTATTTCGAGGGTGATATCCAACGGAATTACCGGCTTTTAAGGGCCGTCAAGAATCGCTTCGGCAACACCCAAGAGATCGGTATCTTCGAGATGCGGGAGGACGGTCTGCAGGAAGTGGCGGACGCCTCCAAAGCCTTCTTGGAGACCCACTTCGTTCATAATTCGGGTTCGGTCATCACGGCTAGCCTTGAGGGGACAAGGCCTTTGTTATTGGAGGTGCAGTCCCTGGTCAGCCCCACCAATTTTGGGACGCCCCAGCGCAGAGCTTCCGGCATTGACCCTAACCGCTTGGCCCTCATCCTTGCCATTCTCGAAAAACGTCTGGGCATGGCCGTTTCGTCCCAGGACGTGTTCCTCAATATCGCCGGAGGCGTTAAGGTCGTGGAACCCTCTATCGACTTAAGTGTGGCGGTCGCCATCGCTTCCTCTTTCCGTGACGTGGCAGTGGATCCCCATATCATTGTCCTAGGCGAATTGGGGTTGTCGGGCGAAGTGAGGGCCATTTCCCAGATCGGACCCCGCTTGACCGAAGCGGCCCGTTTGGGTTTCAAGCAAGCGGTCATCCCCTACGGCAACTTGAAAGGTGTTTCCCTCCAACCGGAGGCCCCGCTGGAAGTTCTTGGGGTGAAGACCCTTGCGGAAGCCATTGGCCTATTGTTACCGAGATAAAATAATGACTTACCCCGAGATCATCCAAAAACTTAAGTCCCTTAAAAATAAACGCAACATCGATGGCATGGCCCGTTTTGGCATTCGTGGTAAGAACATCCTCGGTATCCCAAAGCCCGTTCTGGAAAAGATGGCCCGGGCCACGGGAAAAAATCATAAGCTGGCCTTGAAGCTTTGGGATTCCCGGATCCATGAAGCCCGCATTCTAGCGGCCTTGATCGACAATCCTAAAGAAGTGACTTCGGTCCAAATGGAAAAGTGGGTGAGGGATTTCGATTCCTGGGACCTTTGTGACCAGGTTTGCTGTCATTTGTTCGATCGGTCACCTCTGGCTTATCGAAAAGTTTTGGAATGGAGCCGTCGAAAGAAAGAGTTCGAAAAAAGAGCCGGGTTCGTCTTGATGGCGGGAATGTCATCTCACGATAAGAAGGCCCTCGATAAAGTTTATTTATCCTTTCTTCCCGTGATACGCCGGGAAGCTTGGGATGAACGGAACTTCGTGAAAAAGGCGGTCAACTGGGCCCTGCGGCAAGTTGGAAAGCGAAACCCTCGGTTGAAGAGAGCGGCCATTCGGGAAGCCCGTCTTATCCAAAAACGGGATGTCCCTTCCGCCCGTTGGATCGCGGCAGACGCCTTGCGGGAACTGACGGATCCGAAAACCTCCATTGGGAACCTCCCCAAATAGAGGAAAACACGGCTTTTCTGGAAAGAGCCTCCCGCTTTTGTTAGACTTACCCCCCTTATGAAGCGAAAAAATCATAAAAAAGCCCCAACTTGGGCGGTTATCCTGGTGGCGGCGGGCCAGTCGAAACGGCTTAAAAGCCGGGTTCCTAAACCCTTCCTGCCCATGGTTCGCAAGCGGACCATGTTGGACCTTTGTCTGGCTTCTTTTAAACGGGTACCGGGATTGGCTTACGCCATCATCGTGACCCGGAAACCTTATATGGAAAAGGCCATCCAAGCCATTTACCGCCAGAGGCTGGCGGGGATCGTGACCCAGGGTGGCGAACAAAGGGAAGATTCGGTGCGGCGGGGGCTCATGGTCATTCCGCCCGGAGTTCAGTATGTTCTTATCCATGACGCGGCAAGGCCCTTGGCCACGCCGGGACTTATCCGAAGGGTTTTGGAAGGGGTTAAGCGGCACGGGGCGGTCATTCCGGTCGTCCCGGTGAAGGATACCCTCAAGCTTGTGGCGAATGAAAGAGTGGTCAAGACTTTGGACCGTTCCCAAATATGGGCTGTCCAGACCCCGCAAGGGTTCAAATTCCAAGAATTGAAAAAGGCTTTTTTGAAGGTCGGGTCAAGGGCTTCCCGTTTGACCGACGACGCGGCGGTGGCCGAGGCGGCGGGGCTGAGGGTCCGGGTGGTCGAAGGGGACCCGCATAACTTCAAGGTGACGACACCCGAAGACCTGCGGCACGCTAAAAGCCTGATAAAGAGAATCAGGCAATTTTGAATTTTAAATTCTGAATTATGAATTGTTGTGAGTTTTCAATGGGAAATTGAAAACTTCCTAAATTCAAAATTAAGCATTAAGAATTAATAATTGGTTTCGAAGGGGTTTAGGTGGAATATCAAGTCGGCATCGGCTATGACGCCCACAAATTCATTGATGGAAGACCCCTCATATTAGGGGGCGTCACCATCCCTTATGAAAAGGGATTGCTCGGGCATTCGGACGCGGACGCCCTTTGCCACGCCATCTCGGACGCCATTCTGGGCGCGGCCGTCTTGGGGGACATGGGAAAGTACTTCCCGGATTCGGACCCTCAATGGAAGAACGCCGATAGTTTGGATATGTTGAAGGTCTGTGCCCGGATGGCCCAGGCCAAAGGGTGGAAGGTCGGTAATGTGGACGCCACCATCGTTTGCCAGAAACCCAAGTTGGCGCCTTACTTGGTTTCCATGTCGCAAATGATCGAGGAAACACTGGGCATCGGTCCGGACCGGGTCAATGTAAAGGCCAAGACCACCGAGGGAATGGGTTTCGAAGGCCGTGAGGAAGGTCTGTCCGTCCAAGTCGTGGTATTGATACAAAAGGATTAGGAACATGAGTGAACAAGTGAGAGTCCGATTTGCGCCGAGCCCTACCGGGTCTTTACACCTGGGGAACGTCCGCACGGCCCTTTATAACTGGTTTTATGCCCGGCACACGAAGGGCGTTTTCATCCTTCGCGTGGAGGATACCGATAAGGAACGTTCCTCGGACGCGCATTGCGAAGAGTTGATGGACATCATGACTTGGCTGGGCTTGAAGTGGGACGAGGGCCCGAGGGTAGGGGGCCCCCATGCTCCCTATAAACAGTCCGAACGGACCGTCATTTATGAGGAGCATCTGGAAAAGCTGAAAGCCAAGAACCTGGTCTATCCCTGCTATTGCACCGAGGAAGAGTTGGAATTGGAGCGCAAGCGCCAACTGGGCCGGGGGCACATGCCCAAATACGGGGGGAAATGCAAAAAACTGACCCCGGAAGAACGGCAAAAATTCGACGCCGAGGGCAAGACTTCGGTCCTGCGGTTCATCGTTCCGGCGGGGGAAGTGGTGGTGAACGATGAGGTTCGCGGGGAGGTCGTTTTTCCGGACGACCAACTCGGTGATTTCGTCCTGACCCGTTCGGACAAGAGCCCCACTTATAATTTCACGGTGGTGGTGGATGACGCCCTCATGAAGGTGACCCATGTGGTTCGGGGGGAGGACCACTTGTCCAACACCCCCAAGCAGATCCTTCTCTACAACGCTATGGGTTATGCCCAGCCCAAATGGGCCCACCTTTCCATCATCAAGGGTTCGGACGGGCAAAAGCTTTCCAAACGCCATGGCGAGACCAGTGTCGAGAGTTACAAGAACAAGGGGTACTTGCCGGAAGCTTTCCTGAATTACCTCGCGCTCCTAGGCTGGGCGCCCAAAAGCGGGGAGATCTTGAGCCTGGACCAAATGGCGGCCGAGTTCGACCTATCCCATGTGGGCAAAAGTGGGGCCATCTTCGACCCGGTGAAACTTCATTGGATGGGGGCGCAGTACATCGCCAAAATGACCCCGGAGGACCTGACACGAGCCTTGCTGCCCTACCTGGTGGACGCCCAATACATCACCCGGGACCAGGCCCGTTCCAAGTTCGACTGGCTCAAGGGCGTGGTGGAGACCGTGCGGACCAATTTGGGCTGTTATTCGGATATCGTGAAAGAGACCTTCTTCTTTTTCTCGGATGAATTGAGCTTTACGCTGGAACAAACCGAGGAAATGAAGGGGCAAAAGCCCCTTTTGGAGGCTTACGAAAAAGCCATGGGAGCCATCACGGATTTCAACGGCGACAATTTCCTCAAGGCGGTCAAGGAAGTCGGGAAGCAGATGAATGTGAAGGGCAAAGCCCTGTATCATCCCCTTCGGTTGGCCCTGACAGGCCGGGAAGATGGTCCGGAGTTGGTGAAGGTCGCGCCCCTTTTGGGGAAAGGGGAGGTCGTGAAGAGGTTGGGCTTGTGGATCACGGACGAAGTGAAGAAATGAAGTCCAGGCGTTGGGTCTCTTCGGGTTCTTTTTTTATCTGCCTGACGGTTTTCTTGGTCTCTGTTTTTTGTACCTATACTACGGTCGAGTCGGACCAGTTCTATCGGACCGATGTGGTCGTGGCGGAATTCATCGTGATCTTCTTATCGGGTGGGGCGGCGGCTTACATTCTTTTTAAGTACATCACCACGGAGAATAAGGATGTTTGAGTACATCAAGTCCATCTTGGATAGGGACCCGGCGGCGCGGGTTTGGGAATTGCCTCTCTACCCCAGCATCTATGCCCTTTTCTGGCACCGGATCGCCCATGTCCTTTGGGCCATTAAAGTCCCCTTTTTTCCCAGGCTTATCTCGCAGATCGTCCGCTTTTTTACCGGCATCGAGATCCATCCGGGAGCTCGTATCGGCAAATGTTTTTTCATCGACCATGGCATGGGAACCGTTGTTGGAGAGACCACTGAGATAGGTGACTATGTCACCTTGTTCCAGGGTGTGACCTTGGGCGGGACAGGCAAGGACAAGGGCAAGCGCCATCCGACCCTGCGGGACCACGTGGTCGTCGCCGCGGGCGCAAAGGTACTGGGCAATATCGAGATCGGCGAATATTCCAAGGTGGGCGCCAATGCCGTTGTGGTCAACAAGGTGCCGCCCCATTCCACGGTGGTCGGGGTTCCGGGCCGGGTGGTTACCTTACGCGGTCAAAAGCTGGAAGGCCATGAACTCGACCATAATCTTCTTCCGGACCCGGTCCTGCGGCGCTTGGAACATTTGGAACGGGATTTGGCCCGCCACGCCGGTTCTTACGCCCCAAGGCCCAAGAAGAAAAAATAAAACCACCATCCAACACGAAGGCACCAAGCCACAAAGCTTTTGGTTTTTTATAATGAACTTCTTCGTGACTTAGAGGCTTTGTGTTGGCATTTTTTTAAGGGGTTATATGTTAAAAGTTACAAATACACTTTCCGGCAAGAAGGAATCCTTCGAGCCCCTGAACCCTCCCCAAGTGAAGATGTACGTCTGCGGTCCCACGGTCTACGGTGACATCCATATCGGTAACGCCCGTTCCCAGGTCAATTTCGACACCATTCGCAAGTACTTGGTTTATGCAGGCTACAAAGTGACCTATGTGGTGAACATCACCGACATCGATGACAAGATCATCAAACTGGCCATCGAAGAGAAGCGGGACGCTAAGGAAGTGGCCGAGACCTATACCAAGGCCTTTTTCAAGGTCATGGACAAGTTAGGGGTCGAAAAGGCGGACCTTCATCCCAAAGCCACCGATTTCATCCCGGAAATGATCGACCTGATAAAGGGGCTTGTTGAAAAGGGGCACGCCTATCCCGTTCCCTCAACGGACCTGGGGAAGGATGTTCTTTTTGATTCCGTGAGTTTTAAGACCTATGGACGGTTGTCGGGCAAGAACCTTGATGAATTACAGGAAGGGATCCGGGTCGAGAAGAACGAGTCCAAGAAAAACCCGACTGACTTCGTGCTTTGGAAAGCCTCCAAACCTGGGGAGCCGCAGTGGGACTCGCCTTGGGGTAAGGGTAGGCCGGGTTGGCACATCGAGTGCTCCTCCATGGTGCGTAAGTTGTTGGGGGATTCCATCGACATCCATGGCGGCGGCATCGACCTCATCTTCCCCCACCACGAGAACGAGATCGCCCAATGTGAAGCCTTTACCGAGAAGCCTTATGTGAAGTATTGGCTCCATAACGGTTTTATCGAGATCGCGGGCCAGAAGATGAGCAAATCCCTGGGCAACATCTGGAAAGCCAAGCATGCCCTGGCGGATTTCCGACCAGAAGTCCTACGTTATTTCTTTTTGAGCGCTCATTACCGGAGTGGGCTGAATTACGACCGGCCTATCTTGGAAGCGGCGGCCCGGGGTTGGGAAGAATTCAACCAAACCTTCCAACGCATCGAGGACGCATTGAAAGCGCCTGATGACAATCAGGGAGTAGCCAATCTTTTGGAGATCCGCTTGGCCGTGGATGAGGTGGAAACCAAGTTCAAAGAAGCCATGGATGATGACTTCAACACGCCCAAGGCCCTAGCGGCTTTGTTCGACCTAGCCAGGGAAGTCAGGCGGGTCCTGAGCCAGCCGGGTTCGGCCCATCCGGGGACGAAAAGTTTGGTGGGCGCGGCGGGGGACAAATTGCGGGAATTGGGCGGGTTGCTGGGGATCATCTCCAACGATAAAGCCGTTGTCCCCGCTGAAGTGGAACAACTGGCCCGGGAACGGGTGCAACTGAAAGCCGAGAAGAAATATAAGGAAGCCGATGAAATTCGCGCCAAGGTGACAGCCTTAGGATTTACAATTGAAGACGTTCCAGGCGGGCAATTTCGGATCCTGCCCAAGAAGTAAATCCCGACCTTTAAAGTTGGCTTTCCATGAGTGAAAAAATTTACGGCCGCAAACCGGTTTTGGAGATGCTCCGGGCGGGCAAACGCGGCGTCACCCGCGTTTATCTGATGCAGGGTTCGCGGGACGGCATCTTGAACCAGATCGAGGCCCACGCCAAGGCCAAGGGGATCCCCCTGGGCTTGGAAACCCGACACCGCATGGACACTATGGCGGGGAGCGACCATCACCAGGGCGTCATCGCCGTGGTCGAGGATTATAAATATGCCGACCTACAGGATCTTTTGGACAAGGCCCGCGATAAGAACGAGCCTCCTTTCATCCTTCTCCTGGACGAGATCGAAGACCCTCATAATTTAGGCGCCATCCTTCGCTCGGCCGACGCGGCCGGGGTGCATGGTGTGGTCATCCCCAAGAACCGCGCCGCCGAAGTGAACGCCACGGTCCTCAAGGTATCCGCCGGGGCCGCCGACCATGTGCCCACGGTCAAGGTGACCAACATCAACGACACCATTCGAAACTTGAAAGAGGCCAATGTCTGGGTGGTGGGCACGGACGTAGAGGCTACCAAGAACTTCTATGACTATGATTACCGCCAACCGGTCGCCCTGGTCATCGGCAACGAAGGGAAAGGCTTGCGGCGTTTGGTGAAAGAGAACTGCGACGAGTTAGTGAAGATCCCGATGGCGGGAAAAATGTCGTCCCTGAACGCCTCGGTAGCCTCGGCCCTTTTACTTTTCGAAGTGACAAGACAAAGGAACTGGGGACTTTCGTCCGCGCCGACGCCGCCTTCCAGGTCTTCCGCTCCGACCTATTCATCCCTGCCCGAAACTTCCTCCATCCCTTCCTACGGTTTCGGCTTTTCGCCGCCTGAACCTGACAAAGGCTTTTTTCGTTCAGGCCCTGATCCGGCTCTTGAAACGCCGGATGAGGGCCTTGCTCAAGGGATAAACGAAAGTTTTTCCGAAACAGTGAAGGATGATCCGTCCGATATGCCCGGTCAGGACAAAGGTGGCGGTTTTAAGTGGTAAAATAGCAGCCTGTTCGCTTGACGCCCTAGGAGGCCACTTTTATAATCCCCTTTCCCATGTGGAAAAAAATGGGGGGATTGTTAGGGCTGGCGTAGCTCAGTTGGTAGAGCAGCCGCCTTGTAAGCGGCAGGTCACCGGTCCGATTCCGGTCGCCAGCTCCATTTTTTCCACTAAATGAAAGTTAGGGGCAGGTGCCCGAGTGGTCAATGGGAGCAGACTGTAAATCTGCCGGCCGACGGCCTTCATAGGTTCGAATCCTATCCTGCCCACCATTTTTTCAATATAATCAAGTCACAGTCAGTTTCTGTGAGGCGAAGTCGCGGGCGTAATTCAATGGTAGAATGGCAGTTTTCCAAACTGCACGTCGCAGGTTCGATTCCTGTCGCCCGCTCCATTTTTTCTCCGAATAAAATCAATTCCTTGACCCTTTTTACCGTTCCATCGTCCTGAAAGGCGATCATGCTCTCCGAAAAAGAGATCCGCGAAACCGATATCCCCGGCAATCCCAATCCGGTCACCGAGATCAATGAATTGATGAATGACCGGGTCCTTCTTTATGGGCATCCGGGTCTTTGCAAGACCTCCGAAGAACTACTCTCCAGCGATGGGTTCCAATTGATCCTGGGCCATTTCCTGATCCATCTCACTGACCAGGATTCCCCTCTTTTGAGTTGCGTCAAATTGTTCAAAAGATCCGAGGGTTATGACACCCGCAAGATAGCCAAGCTTTTTGAGTCCCTCTTGGACAAGGATTCCACCGATCCCGAACTGAAGAAGATCGACAAGCCCCTCTTGAAGGATTTCGTCGAGGAGCTTTACGCTTTTTGGCGGAAAAGGGAAAGGTTCGTCATATTTGATCGGGACGCGACGGATGGAAGTATTGACCTGGGGCAATACAACCGGATCTTCGTGGCGGCCAACGAGCGGTTCAAGGTCCTCATCCTCAACACTTACCGGTTGGTTTGCGCCCATTTGTCGAACGATTGGTTCAAGGTCTATCGCCAGATCCCTGCCGGTATCGGGATGGCCCTGTTGGCGGAAAAGATCGGCTGGAAATATCCCGCCGAAAGTTATCAGAAATTAAAGAATATCCCCTTCATCCGGTTGTCCCTCATTTATCCC
>CAZLND010000054.1:8854-11903 GCA_964560635.1 uncultured bacterium
TTTATCCCCCGCTCATTTATTACACCAAGAGCAATAAACGAAGAGGGAAGTTCGACCCTCTTCCCAATAACCCCATGGATTCAGTGAAGTTGGATCCCTCCAAGTGGCTTTGTTTCCCGGCCAAGATCGGGACCTTGCTCATCTTCATTTATTTCCATAAGGATTTCATCTCGCACGCCGCGGGGCTTTCCAATCTTTTTGAATTGGCCGGCGCCGAGGATATCTCGGGCCGTAAGCCGGACGGTATCGTGCTTTTCGGGGTGGACCCGGCCCTGATGAACAATCAATTGGTGGGCTACTATGAGGACGATCATGCTCAAGTCGTGGTCGGGGCGGTAGCTTATCAGCCGGACGAGGTGGATTATTTCGGCTACTTCAAAAAGACGGCCCTGACCATCCACAACCTCATCATGATCGAGAGGGGCAACCTTCCCATCCATGGGGCCATGGCGAAGATCGACCTGAAATCGGGCAAGAGCGCCCATGTGGTCATCGTGGGGGACTCGGGCGCGGGCAAGTCCGAATCCTTGGAAGCTTTCCGGGTCTTGGCCGACAAATATATCCGCCAGCTGACGGTCGTCTTCGATGACATGGGTTCGCTCAGCATGGGGCTCAAGGGGGAGGTACTGGGTCGGGGAACAGAGATCGGGGCTTTCGTCCGGTTGGACGACTTGCGGCCCGGTTACGCCTACACCGAGATCGACCGGTCGGTCTTTATGAACCCTCATTTGAGCAATGCCCGATTGGTCATGCCCATCACCGAATACCGCTCGGTGATCGAAGGCTACCCGGTGGACTTGTTCCTTTATGCCAATAATTACGATGACGTCAGCGATGAAAATTCCATTTTGGACCTGATGACGGACCCGGAAGCCGCCCACGACGTTTTTTCCAACGGCGCCAGGCTGGCCAAGGGAACGACCGATGAAAAGGGGCTGGTCCATACTTACTTCGCCAATCCCTTCGGGGCGCCGCAAAAGCGAAAAAAGCACGCGGTTTTGGCGCGGAAATTCATCGACCAACTCTTGGCCAATAGCAAGAAAGTGGGCCAATTGCGGACCCGCTTGGGCATCTCGGGTTGCGAGACCAAGGGTCCGGAAGAAGCGGCCCAAGCTCTATTCGCTTATATCACGAAGAATCTTTGAAGCCAGCTCGCAGTCGACAGTCCGCGGTCGACAGCGAGGATCTGTGAGATCTTGATTTTTCTATAGCTGTGAACTGTCGACTGTCAACCGTCGACCATTTTCAAGGAGGAAGAAATGGGTTATCGCGTTGAGCACGATTCAATAGGCGAGTTGCAAGTTCCGGACGAGGCCTTATACGGGGTCCAAACCCTTCGGGCGGTCCAAAATTTCCCAGTCAGCGGTATCAAGCCGCATAAAGTTTTTGTCGACGCTACCGTTCATATCAAGAAAGCCGCGGCCCGGTTCCACGCTGAAGTAGGGATGTTGGACAAGGCCAAGGCGGATGCCATCGTGAAGGCCGCCGACGAGATATTGAAAGAAGGTAAGTGGCTCGACCAATTCGTGGTGGACGTGTACCAGGCGGGCGCCGGGACCAGTCACAACATGAACGTCAATGAGGTGCTGGCGAACCGCGCCATCGAGATCCTGGGCGGCAAGCGGGGCGACTATAAGATGGTCCATCCGAACGACCACGTTAACATGGGCCAATCCACCAATGACGTCATCCCCACGGCCATCCGTCTTTCGGGACTCATGTTGGTGCGCGATTTCCTTCCGGTGTTGGATAAGCTTTCCAAGACCTTCTTTAAGAAGGGCGAGGAATTCAAAAAGGTATTCAAATCCGGACGTACCCACTTACAAGACGCTGTTCCCATTACCTTGGGCCAAGAATTCGCGGCTTATGGGGAATCCCTCAAACGTCATTCGGGGCGTATTTCCTTCGCGGCGGATGACTTGAAACCGTTGGGCATCGGGGGTTCGGCCGCCGGTTCGGGCCTGAATACCCATAAGGATTATCCGGTGGGCATGGCCAAACTCCTATCGGAACAAACGGGCTTGAGCCTGTCTTCCCATCCGAACCTGTTCGAGGCCATGCAGAGCTTGGCCCCGGCGGTCTCGGTTTCCAACGCCATCCGCAACCTGGCCCTGGACCTCATCCGTATCGCCAACGATTTCAGGCTCATGACCAGCGGGCCTACGACAGGTTTCGGGGAGATCCTCCTGCCCGTTATGCAACCAGGATCCTCCATCATGCCGGGGAAGGTGAATCCGGTCATGGCCGAGTGCCTCAACATGGTTTGCTTCCAATTATTGGGTTTTGACACGACCATCGCTATGGCGTCCCAGGCCGGCCAGATGGAATTGAACGTGATGATGCCGGTCATCGCCTATAACCAGAACCAGATGCTGACCCTTGTCACCTCGATGTTGCGGGTGTTCGAGGAGAAGTGCGTGAGTGGTATCCAAGCCGACGTGAAACGTTGCCAGTATTTCGCCGATATGAGCGTCCAGGTGGCGGCGGCCCTGAACCCCGTCATCGGTTATGAGAAGGCCGCGGACGTGGTGAAGACGGCCCTAAAAGAAGGGAAGACCATCCGGCAGGTGGTGGGAGAGAAGAAGCTCCTGACCGAGGAACAATACAACCAAGCCGTGAAGATGGAAAAGATCGTTGACCCCCATGGGCGTAGTTTGTAGAAAGAATTGGTTCCGGGTCTATGCAGGCGAGGGTGGGGCTGAAAGTGAGGAAAATGGCCTGAAATAAAGCCATTTCTCCTTGACAGGGGTACTTTCAAACGTAAAATACTCTACTCTTGCACGCTCCCCCGCCCAAGTAGCTCAGTTGGTAGAGCACTTCCTTGGTAAGGAAGAGGTCACCGGTTCAATCCCGGTCTTGGGCTCCACTTCGCCCAAGGGGAATGGGGACCTTGCGAAGACCGCCCGCTTCATGGGAAGCCGGGTTAAAAATTAATTCACACTCTGGCTCATTTCATTCGGAGGAAAGACGATGTCAAAAGAGAAATTCGTACGTAACAAGCCGCACGTGAATATTGGGACGATCGGGCACGTGGACCATGGGAAGACGA
>CAZLND010000055.1:0-6077 GCA_964560635.1 uncultured bacterium
GGTCTATCCGGGTACGGCCATATCGGCGATTTTCAACCGTACCAGCTTCAATGGCCCCCTTCCGCCGGATCAAACTTTCAGTTCCTATTGGCTCAACAATCCCCAAACCATGACCATATTTTCATCGGGTGCCCCTGTGCCCATCCAGATCGTGGATAACACCGGGAACTTCACTGTTTTCACCGGTTTGAACGCCAATACGGCCATTGGGAATCTTTCTTCCGCCATCCTGACCCAAGTTTCCGCCGATGTTCAGACCCAACAAATGACCGAAGACCAAGCTTCGGCTTCCTTGACCCAGCTCAACAACGCACAGGCCAACATCGGTGGCGTGGCGACAACGCCGGGGCAACCCGGGGTTCCCATTGCCGTAGTCCAACAACAGGCGCTCCAGTCCATGATCGCCTTCAACGCCTCTTTGGAAGTGTTACAAGTCATCGACCAGATGTATCAGGATTTGATCGGTATCGTGGGCCCGCAGCCCTCGGGGAGCTTCTTCCAGCAACAAAAGTAGACGGAATAAAAGGACGATAAGTGAAAAACATCAGTGAGCTTTTAAACCTACTGGCAAGCGCTCCTTCGGATGGGTCCTCCCTTTTGAAGGGTGGACCTGTTTCGGGGAAGGGTTCCCAATCGAACGGGAATTCCTTCGGGGATATCCTGACCCAATTATCGAACCAGCAGGATAACTCCAACGCCAACCAGCCGAATAATCAAGCTCCTCAAACCGGTAACCCGGGAACGACAAATCCGTCTGCGGTCAATTCGGGTGCGGCTTTAGTGGGCAATGCGGCCTCAACATCTTCGGCCCCTGTCCCCACAGAATCCTTTGTTTCCCTTTCGGAGACGGTCATCTCCGTTACGGAGTCCATCCAAGTCTCCAGCCCTAGCCAATTAGCCCAGGCTGAACAATCCTTGGCTTCCTTAGCGGCGGGTCTCTCCAAGCTCTTGAACCTCTTCTCCAATCTTCAGGGCATGGACGCGCAACAAGCACAAAACGCCATTGTGTCTTTGGGCGGGGGACAGATCACTCCCGCGGATGCCATGGGGTTATTGAACACCATCCAACAGATCACCCAAAAGGATGCCGGCCAAAACCCGCTGTTGATGACCCCGGACCAACAAAACAATCTTTTGAGCCAGGCTTTCCAGCAGATGTTCCAAAACCAGCAATTGGCCCTGGGGACCTTCGCTAATCTTGGTCCGACGTCTTCCGATTCGGCCCAGATCAATAACGTTGTCCTTCAGATGACCTTCTCCGACACGAACATCACGGCCATCCAGCAGACCGGTTCCCAAAGTTCGCAAGTTTTCATCGATCTCGAGAATTTCCAGATGTCGGCGACTTTCTTCCAGGCTGGGACTGGGATGGTTCCGGGACAGGGAACCGCCCAATCTTCTTTGCCAAGCTTCCAACCCCTTCCGGCCGCGATGGCGGATCCTTTGCTGGCTTCCTTCAATCAAGCCCTGCTCAATTTGGCGGGACAAAGTTCATCAACCGCCACGGGTCAAGTCCTTGGCCCTGTGCAAGCGGCCGTTCCGCCCCAAGTTTCTACCAACCAGACTTTCCAAAATCTGGTCCAGTTGTTGGTCCAATCGGGGGCCAGCCAGGCGGTCTTGAGCTCTTATATGAATCAAGCCAACGCTCCGGCCGCTAACGGACCCGATCAAACTCAGGTCCAGAATACGGCTTTGGATAACTTCCTTAATTCCGTGACCCTCTTGTCCCAGAACCCCTCGCTTGGACCCGCTTATGGAATGGGCCAATCTCCCGCTCTGGCTTTGGGGGCGGGTGCTCAAGAGTCAGCCATCGTGGCGGGGACCGCGTCCCTGTTGATGGAGAACATCTCTCAAACCTCGATCTTGATGGATTCTCAAACGGTCCAGGCAGGCGATCAAGTTGCGGTTCCTCAGATGGCGGCCAGTATCCAAATGTCAGCGCTCTCCGTGAGTGTTTTTGACTTTCAGGCTCAAGGAGTGGTGGCCTCTCCGTTGGACATGGGAACCTTGAACAACTTGAATGCCGCTGTGGCGAGGTTCAATACCGCGGTGGTTCAAGCCGGACAAACCCCCGAGCCGAACCCACAAGCCCAATCAGCGACGGTTTCGGTCGAGCAGATCTTGATCAATTTGGAATCCATTCAAAGCGCGGGGAACCCAACCGCTTCTTCCAAAGCGCTTCCAGTGGTCGTTGATCAGGCTGTAAATGTCTTCACCCAGCAAACCATGGACTTGAATTTAACGGTTGCTTCGCTGGCTGTGACCGCCGGGGTTAGCCCTTCAAAGGGAATGAACAACATCTCTTCCTCTATTGGTCTGCAACAAGGTTCATCTTCCATTGGTGTTTCCGTGGATTCCACTTTGCCTGGCGGGGGGGTATCTCAGATCTCGGTCCAAGAGGCTCTTTCGCCCAATGGGATCAATGTTCAGCTCCAGGTTTCCAATGGAGCGGCGGTAACGGATCAGCCCGTCGATAATCCTGCTGCGGGTATCTCGACCTCCCTTTCGGCCCAGATATCCACTGCGCCAATTGTTTCGGCTTCCGTTTTTGCCGGCGAGACAGTTAAGAATACGGTCCAAGTTCAGACCCCGTCGAACAATAACGATCTTGCGACCCCTCCGGCGGTTTTGAGTGGCCTGCCGGCTTCGGAAGTGAAACCGATCGTTGCGGACGCTGTTTTGGCCGTTCCATCGGCAAATCAGGCGGGCGTGAGCCTCAGCTTGGTGGGTAATTCGCAGGATGGAACCGCCGCTACCGTCAGCCAGATCGATTCTAATCTCATCATCAGCGGGATGGCTCCCGCGCCGGATAAAGGGCAGGGGGCCAATTCATCCTCTAACCCGACTTCGGTGAATATCGCCAATGGGAGCATCAATAGCGCGCAGATCCTGAACCAGATCACCGACCAGATCGCGGCCCAAGCGGCCAATGCCCGTTCCGTTTCCCGGTTAAGTTTCCAGCTGGTCCCGGAAAGCTTGGGCCGGGTGACGATCCAGATCGCTTTGGTCGACCAAACCGTTTCGGCCCGCATTTTCGTCTCTAACCCGGATGTCCGGGATGCCATTCAACACCATATGGTGGACCTGAAGGCGGCTTTGAGCCAGTCGGGCCTCCAGATCGATCAATTACAGGTTCAAGTCCAAGGCGGGGGCGCCAACCTTTTAGCCCAGTATTACCAATATCAACAAGAAGGCTCTGGATATCGGCTTCCGGTGGGGGCCGCCGCCTCTAACTTGACCGATATGAATTCCCTTGAAAATACTGATGATTTGGCCAACTTAAGTGTCCGCCTTTCTCTGGTAAATGTGTTGGCTTGATGATTTTTAGGGTTTTTGGGCTGTTTTAGGCCTTTTTTAGGACCCACGACCCCTAAAAAAAGGTTAAAGTTTGAGGGTTATGGGCCGTTAGAAATAGCAAGCGAAAGCGGGGTGATTTGAATGGTTCCAGGAGTAAATAGTAATAATTCGGCTGCAAGTGCCTTGTCCGCAGCGGCAGGTCCTTCTTCCCAACAGTTGGTCACGGAACAATCGTTCCTTAAGTTGTTGATCACTGAATTGAAGAATCAAGACCCAACTTCGCCTGCGGATCCAACCCAGATGGTCGCCCAGCTGGCGTCATTTTCCTCTTTGGAGCAGATGACCCAGATGAATACGAACATGCAGACGGTCTTGGAGAATTCGTCGGTCAATTTGATCGGCCAGACGGTGACGGTGGCGGACCAATCCACACAATCGGGATTCACTTCCGGGAAGGTCGTGGGGATCGTTTACTACGCCAACACGCCGGCGGTCAAGTTGGACAACGGGCAGACTTACGCTTTGTCCGCGATCCAAAACGTTGGGCAGTAAAGCTTATTTCGCTTGGGGTTTCCCGAGCTGTTGAAGGGCAGGTGAAGACAAAGTGGTTCAGCAAGTTAACTTTAATGATCCGATGTTCAATTCGGCAGAAAGCGTCCAGAACCAGGCCCAGTTGCAGGTCATCCAGCAACAAGCCAGTAAGGCCGCGGAAGCCGTTCAGCCCTTCGATACCGTGCTTCAGACGACGGTGGACAAGGGAGCGGCGTTAAAGTTTTCGGCCCACGCGAAGGAACGGTTGAGCTTAAGGAACATCAGCCTTTCGCCCGAGGATATGGCCCGAATGACCGAAGCGGTCAATAAGGCGGCGGCGAAGGGAGCCAGGCAGTCCTTGCTGGTGATGGACCATCAAGCTTTCATCGTGAGCGTGACCAACCGGACCGTGATAACGGCGCTGGACGGCGGCAGCATGAAGGAGAATGTCTTCACGAATATAGATAGCGCGGTGATTGTGTAGGGTCGTGTCGTTGCAATACGGGCTGGACCTCTTAGAGGGAGCCCGAAATCAGGTGGGCTTATTGCCCGCCTAACTCTAAGGAGAAATACAATGGGTCTTCGAGACATGTTTAGCGCGATTTCCGGTCTCCAAGCCAATAGCACTTGGCTTGACGTCATCGGGAACAACATCTCAAACACCAACACGGTGGCTTACAAGGCCAGCCGCGTGGAGTTTGCGGATCAGATCAGCCAGACGCTTTACGGCGGAACGGGTGACAATTCCAATAGCAACTTGGGCGGGGTCAATCCCCAGCAGGTTGGCTTGGGAACCCGCGTGGCTTCCATTCAAACCATTTTCACGGAAGGTTCCCTTCAAACCACGGGCCTTTCCACCGACATCGCCATCGTGGGGAACGGCTTTTTGGTTTCCAAGAGCGGCACTTCGACCGTGTTGACCCGCGCGGGCAACCTGGGCTTCGACAGCGCCGGCAACTTGACGGACCAGAACGGCGGGTTGATCCAAGGATTGACGGCGACCGTCCAATATTCCACGAAGATCATCGGTGTGGGACAGGCTTCCGGTGGTAACCCCGGTGGACCCGACCTGACGGTCACTGCGGCCAAGCTGGGCTTCACTTCCACCAGCGCCGCTGCGGCTTCGAACATCAATATCCCCCGGGATATGACCATGCCGCCTAATGCCACTACCATCGTCAATTTGAAAGGCAATCTGGATTCCTTCCTCCAGGCCACCGATACCGCTCATGGCGGTGTGTTGAACCTCGCTGGTCTGCCCATAGGGAATGCCGGGGTCGCCATCAATCCTGCCGGAGCTTGGACCAAGGTTGTTGTCGGCGGTCAGACCGTCTTACAACAGGTTGTTGACGCGAACCAAGGCGCTTTGCCGAATCCGCAGATCCCCCAAGCCTATGGGAACGATCCGGACACCAACGCGACCGTCTGGACCCAACCGGGTGTGGCGGGCGGTGTTGACCTGGGTGGGATTCAAGCCGCGGGGCCTTATGTTTGGGACGCTCAACCGCCCCAAAACCCCGCTCAGCAGATCCAGGAGACGGTGTACGATTCCGAAGGGACTCCGCGTTCCATCACCATCAATTTCTACCAGGTCAACGACTTGGGCAACGGGGGTATCAACAACCCCTCTGGTCCCAATCAGGTGGCCTATGCTTGGTATGCCTTTGACACGACCAACGGTAAGACCGTGACCACCCCGAACTTGGTCGGTGGTACCGGGATCATCGAGGGCGATGTCGGAGGGCCGGGCGGCGCGGGTTACAACCGTGGCGCGGCCGGCGCTGTCTATACCGGCGACCTCTTGTTCTTCAATACCGATGGATCCTTGCTTTCCGCGGGTGCCCAGCAAAGCGCTGCCGGTCCCCTCGGCGGCGGCGGAACCATGGCCATGCCTGAAATTTATCTGCCCCCGATGAACGGGCCCGCGGGCGCTCCCCCTGTCAACATGGGTAATCAGGCTCCCGCTTCGCCCTTGCCCACTCAAGGTGCTGAAATCACGCAGATCACTCTCGATTTCGGGACCGCGGGCATCATAGGCCAAGGCCGCAGGGATGGCACTTACAGCGACGCCGAAGGTTCATACCAGGTCGTCAACGGTGTCAACACCTACGTTCCGAAGTCCACGGCTTTTGCCGAGAGCCAAGATGGTTTTGCCTCCGGTATCTTGTCGAGCATTCAATTTGACCAGACGGGGACCATCCAAGGGTCCTTCACCAACGGTCAGATCTCGGCGATCGGCCAGGTCGTTA
>CAZLND010000055.1:6087-11868 GCA_964560635.1 uncultured bacterium
TGGCCATGCCGAACAACCAAGAGGGGTTGTCGAAAGTTGGATCCAACTACTACGCAACCTCCTCCAACACCGGGGCGCTCTTCGTCGGGTTCGCCGGGCAAGACGGAGTTGGCACCATCCAGGGCAACACGCTGGAACTTTCCAACGTTGACCTGTCGGTGGAACTCTCCAACATGATCATCGCGCAGAGGGGCTTTGAGACCAACGCGCGTGTCATCTCGGTCGAGAACGCCAACCTGAATACCTTGCAGCAATTGGGCCAAGGTGGTTGAGGTTAGTTCGTAAGCTCTGGACCCGTTAGCGGGTCCGGAACACTAAACTGGAGCGGCGTCCCTTATCATGAGGGGCGCCGCTTTTTTTATTCTGGCAGTAAACCGTTACAATGATTTGGATCCATGAATTCGTTTGAAAAGTCATTGTTCGGAGGTAAGCTTAGTATCGGTTGATCGAACGTGACCGGTGATCCCGGACCGCTTTTTTCACGAGGCACTTCTTGAAGAAAATGATCTCAAAATTATTCCCCCTTCTTTCTTTACTGGTGTTGGTGGGTTGCGCCAAAGACCCGACCTCCCCCACGGGCTCAGGGCACTGGCAAAAAGCCACCTCCAATGCTTTTTCCACGGGAGGCCGTTATGGGTTGGCCGGGACAGTTTTTGGCAATTCCATGTGGGCAGCCGGGGGAGCCGCTGAAGGAAGTGGAGGGGCGACGGTCTATTTTAGCGACGTCTGGAGTTCCGGAAATGGTTCCAGTTGGCAGCAAACGAACGGGAACGCGCCTTTTGGCGGTCGTTTTGGGAGCCAAATGCTCTCCTACAATGGAAAACTTTGGCTGATCGGCGGGAACAGTAATGGGATCTTGAAAAACGATGTGTGGAATTCGACGGACGGAACGACCTGGACGAACGTGCTCCCGTATGCCGCGACGCCAGGCCCCAATCAATTCGTTGGTCGGGAGGATTTCGGCGCAGTTGTTTATAACAATTTGATGTGGGTGATAGGCGGATGGACTGGCTCGAACAAGAACGATGTTTGGAGTTCCCCCGACGGCGTGACTTGGACCCAGGTCCTGGCCAACGGTGCGGCAGGCGTCGGTCATTTCGCGGGGCGTTGGGGTTTCGCCTGCCTCGTCTACAACAACGCTATTTGGCTGTTGAACGGAGCCTCGAGTGCCAGCTCCGGTTCCGATCCCACCGCGGCCTACGGCGATGTTTGGAGCTCCAACAACGGAAGCGCTTGGGTCCAAGTCTCGAACGCAAAACTGCACCCGCTCTATTACGAGCAGGCGGTCGTTTCCAGCAACAATCTTATCTTCCTGACCTTGGGTTATCTTTGGAATGGGTGGGGCGCCCAAGGGTTCCAGGTCACGAGCCCGGATGGCATCAATTGGTCCCAAGACACAGTTGGTTATGTCCAACGGTTCGGCCATTTGAGCCTGGAATACAACAATTCGGTCTGGGTGATCGGGGGTTGTAACAATGTTTGTTTGACGACCCCATGTCCCGTGACCGTGACCTATTACAACGATGTTTGGTACACGAAATGAGGGCTGCGTCGTAAGCTTGGTTTGGTCGGCCTGAATAGGGCCCTTTATCTCGGGTTTTGACCTGGATTTTTCTCGAATAGGCCCGTCTAGAAGACGTGGTAAAATAACTCAAATGAACAAGGGGCTTTTACCATGATTCCCGTTACCCGACTCAACGGACAAGAAGTTTTCGTGAACGCGGATCTGATCCTGTTCTTGGAAAGTTCCCCCGAGACCATCCTTACCTTGGAGAACGGCAAGAAGGTCACGGTCAAGGAATCGATCCCCCAAGTGGTGGACCGAGTGGTCGAGTTCAAGAGTCGTTGTTATCCCCGGGTTTTCGAGGGGAAGTAGGGAACGAAGGTTCGTTTTAAGAAGGATGTCATGGATCTAAACCTGGCACATGCGCAAATTGCCGCCCGTAAGAAGCTTCTTGAGGATGTTTCTCCCCTCCAGATCGTCGCGCCGACAAAGATCAAAGATCACCACCAAGACGATCAAAGTAAGGACCAAACAAGCTCCGCCGTTCGATCCGCGGATAGCCTCACGAAATCGGAGGCTAAGCGGGTCTTGGACAGGTTCCAGCCCCTGACGCCTCTTTTGAAAACCGCGTTGGAGGGCGCTCATGCTCTTCGTCAGGGATTCCAGGATCTCAAGAATTTGACCCGTGATCAGACTGAACCCCCGATTGTCGCGGCGTCTCCCGTTACTTCAAACCAGCCTATTTCTTCGACGCAGTCAAAAGGTCAGGACTCTTTAATAACTTCCCCGGTTACGCATCCTGAACAGACCGTAGTTCCCCAACCGTCAAAAACCGCTGGAACGACCCAAGCCAAAGCCACTGAGAAATCGGGACAGCCCGCAAAGGCTGAAAACTTACCTGCTGGAGGCCATGTCCAACCACCCCTGGCGGTCGGGGGAAAAGCACCTGAAGCCACGAATGACCGTCCAAGGGTTAACGCCCAAGCCATCCATCTTGCCCAACCGGGGAAGCTTGTTTCTCTGACGCGACCAGAAGGTAAAAATAGTCCTGCGGCGCCCCCAGTGAACCATGTGGAACCAACGACCAATTCCCAATCCCCGAAAACCACTTTGAGAACCCAAGCCCAGGCCACCGAAAATTTGGAGCGGCCCGCTAAACCAGAAAACTTGCCCGCCGGAGGTCATATCCAACCGCCCCTGATGGCTGGGGAAAAAGCTCCTGAACCCGAGCGGGTTCATCCTGCGCTCAACACCCAAGCCGTTCATCCCCCTCGCCCGGGTCAGTCCATTCCTCCGATGGGGTCGGAAAGGAAGGACCATCTCCCAACACCCAAGCTAGATCGCTTTGAACATAATGCGGTTCCCCCAGAGTCAAAACATCCTATAAGTACCCAGACCCAAGCCGCGGATAAGTTGGGACAACTCGCCAAGGCTGAAAATTTACCCGCCGGAAGCCATGCCCAAACGCCCTCGACAGTCGAGGTGAAAACTCCTGAAGCCATACAAAGTCATCCTGTGATAGCTGACCGAGCGATCCAACCGGTGAAACCCGGACAGCCTATTTCATCGGTCAAGCCGGAAGGGGAGAAACGAACAGCTTCGGTGAACCGATCCGAACGATCGACAATTTCCCAACAGTCAAAAACTTCATTAAACATCCAAAGCCAGGTCACTGATAAGTCGGGACAACCCGCCAAGGCTGAAGATCTACCCGCCGGAGGCCCTGCCCTAACGCCATCGCCGGTTGGAGTAAAAGCTCCTGAAGCCGTGAATGATCGTCCTGGCGTTAATGTTCAAGCCATCGGTCCTACTCAATCGGGACAGCCCATTTCTCCAACTCAGCCAAAAGGTCAAAACCAGCCCATAACATCCCCGGTTGACCAGCCTGAACAGACCCTAGCTCCCCAACCGTCAAAAACGGCTGTAACGACCCAAACCCAAGCCACTGAGAAGTCGGGACAACCCGCCAAGGCTGAAAATTTACCCGCTGGAGGCCATGTTCAAGCACCCCTTTCGGTTGGAGTTAAAGCTCCTGATGCCGCTCAGGACCATTCTGGCGTTAATGCCCAAGCCATTCGCCCGACTCAACCGGGACAGACCATTTCTCCAACTCAGACAAAAGGTGAAAGCCGTCCCATACCGCCGGTCAACCATCCTGAACAGACCGCGGCTCACCAACAGTCTAAAACTGATGTGACGACTCAATCGCAAACCACTGGGAAGTTAGGACAGCCAGCCAAGGCTGAAAATCTCCCCCCCGGAGGTCCTGTCCAAGCGCCCCCGCCGGTCGGGGTAAAAACTCCTGAAGCAACGAATGATCGTCTTGGCGTTAATGTTCAAGCGATCCGTCCCATTCATTCGGAACGGCCAATTTTCTCTACTCAACCAAAGGGTGAGGATCAGCCCTCTGGGGTCCAAGCTGTTGGTGGGGAACAAAAGGTGCCTTCGCGTCCGGGTGGAGTTGGTAAGGAAAATCAGGTTTTAGTGGGGACCAGAAAACAACTCGCGGATCACGAGAATGTTCCGGCGGGTGGAAATCCCCAAGTGCCTGTCGCTGTAACACCAAGGTTTCCTCAAACCCCTGAGAAAAGTTCCGGAATCGCGTCTCAAGCGGTTCTTCCAGTCCAAGAAGGTCAAGCTATTCAGCCGGGGAAGGTCGAAACGAACACTCTCGCATCCGCATCCAAAAGGACTGGGGAACATCGGACGATCTCCGCTCAAACCGTGAATTTGCCGGTCAATATTCCTTTGGAAGCCGAAAAGGCTGTTCCGCCGCCGTCAGTCCTTTCGACTGAACCCCCTATCAGCGCGATCCCAGGCGTACAGGGACCTATGTCGTCGGTCGCTCAAAGCCAGATCCAAGGAACAAGGCCACTGGTGATCCCGCCGGGTGCTCCTGTGGGTGGGGAACTGATCGCCACCGGATTGACCAAGAGCCAAGCCATACAAACATTCCAGCTGAAACTTCGGGAGGCGGGCGCTAGGACAACGATCGAGGAAGCCCGAAAGACCAGGGACCTCTTACAGCAGCATCCCTTGGTGAACGCTCAGCCGGTTGTTTTGACGACCCCCCAGACCCTAATAGAAAAGGTGGGGTCGACCGATGAAACGGTTACCCGGTTGTCCGGACCGGTGTCGAATAGGCCTAATTTGGGAGCCGAAATAGTTGCACGAACCCCGGTCCGTGGGGATAATAGGGCCTCAACAGAGCCGATCGGGAAAGCGGAAAGACGGGAAATGGGGCCTCAAAACGGTTCCAGGTTACCAGCAAGGCCTCCCGCTCACGCGGTTCCGCCCTTATTGAATGTTAATAGTCAGTTACGGCAGCCATTGCCGACGAATGCCCATTCGAGGCTGGTGGCGATACCAACAGTGAATCTGTTGGATTTAAGTTTATAGGAGTTTTATGAGTCTCAAGTTTTTTCGGTATTTAGCGGGCTTATTAGCTTTGGTATATGTTGTTTTTCCGGCCCTCCCCAACGGAGCGTCCGCTTACGCTTGGTCGGTAGGTGCGGCGAACGCTAATCTTAACGCTCAACATTTTACCGGCTATGTCGATGGCAATACCCCTCCCCAGTGGACTGTGTCAACATCCACAGGAACGGGAACCCCCAGCATCATCGCGCAGAACGCCGGCGAAGCTAGTAACGATACCTTTGACGTGACTCCTTCTCAATTCGGGTTCCTCTCTACCGCTACTGGTTGCGGCGGTTGCACATTGGTCGTTACTTATACCGACCCCTCTCCCCAACCGGTCAGTGGTCAGAAGTATGTTCTTGTCGACCTTAATACGGTAACTGCTCAACAGATCGATATTGCGGTCAGTACAGATACCGCCCAATCTGTGACGGCGACTACCAATAATCTGGTCAATTGCACGAGCGCGGGTAGCTTCTTAAGTGCGACAGTTGCAAATCAATGGGATACGGCATTCCTTGATACCACGGCTTTTGGACTGACAGGTAATTTGGTCAGTGTAAGTCTGATATTTCCTAACGGAAATACCGCTGGGATCAATGGCATTTTTTTAGACAACGTTCAGGGTGCGAATACTTGGCCATTGAATTGCGTAGGCGGTCCGCCACCCACACCAGTCCCGACCAATACCTTTACTTTTACGGTTTCCCCTACATTCACTTTCACGGGCACTCCTACGCCGACGGCAACGAATTCATCCACCAATAGCCCCACGAGTACCCCGTCTAATACTGCCACCAACACGACAACCAGTACCCCCACGAATACACCAACTAACACGCCGACCAACACCCCGACCT
>CAZLND010000056.1:0-11842 GCA_964560635.1 uncultured bacterium
CGGGGGCCCCCCCCCCGGGAAGTAGTCCGCCGCGCCGCCCCCCGCCCCCCCCGCCGGCCCCCCCCCCGCCCCCGCCCCCCCCCCCAGGGCGCCCCGGCCCACCCCCACCTAATACCAGCCCCCCCCCAAAACCCCGACCAAAACACCCACCAACAGCGCCACAAGCACCTCCACCCTGACCCCCACCAACAGTCCCACTAACAGCCCGACGCCTACTCCGAGCAACACACCCACCAGCACGCCCACCGGCTCCGTTACGCCCACCGCTACCAAAACCGCCACCAACAGTGCCACGAATACGCCCACCTCCACCCCCACGAACACGCCTACCAACAGTCCTTCGAATACTTCTACCAATACGGCTACCTCGACACCCACCGACACCCCGACCAACACGCCTACGAATACGGCTACCAATACCCCGACTCCTACTGCCACCAATAGTCCGACGCCTACGACCACGAATTCCCCGACCAATAGCGCGACGAACAGTCCGTCCAACACGGCCACGAATAGTCCTACGGCTACCGCCACGAATACATTCCTCAATACCGCGACTGCCACTAACAGCCCTACGAACACGCCCACATCCTCCCCGACAAACACGGCTACGTTGACACCCACCAATACCCCGACTTCTACGGCCACTAATAGTCTGACGTCTACGCCCTCGAATACGTCGACCGATACGCCGACGTTGACGCCGACAAACACGGCTACGTCGACAGCGACCAATTCGCCTACAAATAGCCCAACGGATACACCCACGACCACGGCCACTCCCACACCCACAGATTCAGCTACTAACACTCCGACCGATACAGCCACAGCAACGCCGACATCAACGGCCACCCATAGTCCGACCAATACCGCCACCAGCAGTCCGACCTCTACGGCGACTCATTCACCCACGAACAGTCCCAGCGACACCCCGACCAACAGCGCTACGGTAACGCCGACGAATACGGCCACCCTAAGTCCTACCAACAGTCCTACGGACACACCTAGCTTGAGCCCAACCCTTACCGCCTCCAATAGCCCCACGTTGACGCCCACGGATAGCCCCACGATCACCCCGACGGTCACTTTCACCCTGACCGCCACTTCGACCGCCACCAACTCGCCGACGCTTACCCCAACTTCTACCCCGACGCTGACAGCCACCCTCTCGCCTACTTCCACGCCTTCCTCGACCCCCACAGTGACGGTCACGAAGACGCCTTCCTCCACGCCTACCAACAGCCCCACGCCGGGCACGCCCACCGCTACGCCCATAGCCACGGGTATCGTGGTTTATCCCAATCCTTTCAACCCGGACACGTCGGTCCGGGGCACCTTGAAGATCATCGGCATGCCCGATGGCTCCACCTTGTATATCTACACGGTCTCGGGTGAATTAGTGAAAACCCAAGCAGCGGGGAACGGTTACAACGGTTGGACCGAGTGGGATGGGGTAACCGATTGGGGCAAGGCGGCCGCGACGGGTATCTACTACTATGTGATCCGGTCCGGCGAGGATACCTTGGCCCGAGGTTCCTTGATCGTTAGAAGGGGAGGCGCCCAGTGACCTTCCTTAAGAAACTCCCCTACTTGGCCGTGGTTTTGGCCGCAATCCCCGGAACCTTGTTGGCGGACGCCGGCTATACCAGCGCCAACTTCTTGAAGATTGGTATGGGAGCCCGGGCCGCGGGTATGGCCGACAGTTTCACCGCCGTTGCTGACGATCCAACCGCTATCTATTGGAATCCGGCCGGCCTTTATCAAGTCGAGGGGACGCAGTTGTCACTGACCCATAATGCTTGGCTGCAGGGGGTCAATATCGAATACCTGGCCCTCTCCCAAAAGCTTGGCAGCGCGGGGGCGGTAGGCTTGGGTTTCACTACACTGGGGCTGCAATCCTTCCTGTCCACGGTAGAGGACAGTTCGGGAAATTTCGCCGGCAATGGCCCCTCGGTCAGCGCTTCCGATTGGGAACTTTCGGCCGGCTATTCGAACCTTTTGAGCCGGTTCTTACCGGACCATCGTTTTGACCGAACCCTGGTTGGCTTGAGCGTGAACGTTGTGGGTCAGAACGAGGTCGGTCTCACGGGGACGGCCATCTCCTTCGACGCGGGGATCATCCAACTCTTTCCCCAAGATCATCTTTCCGTCGGCTTGGACGTGGTCAATGTGGGAACCGCGATCCAGGACCGGAGCCAGCCCCTGGAGGCGAAGCTGGGCGGGGCTTGGTACCATTTACAGAATTTTACCCGGCAGGATAAGTTGACCATCGCGGCGGACCTGGCCCTGAACAATGACACCGGCCTCCAGCCCAGTTTGGGCAGCGAGTACCGCCTGCCGTTGGATTCTTCCGATATCGGCTTTCTTCGGGCGGGTGTCCGGACCACGGACAACGAATTCGGCCTTTCCTTCCTGACCTTGGGAGCTGGGTTGGAGCACGTTTTTTCCGGCTTCGTCGCCGACATCGATTATGCCTTCGCCCCCTATGGCACCATCGGGGCCACCCATCGCATCTCCTTGAACCTTCGCTTGGGTAATGAGGAAGAGAAGATCAATGCTCAAGTGGCCGCCCCGCCCCGTTTCAACCTGGACGCTCCCCTGGTGGACATCGTCTTGAAGGACCAGGCCAGCGAGCCGGTAGAGGCTTGGACCCTTTATATCAATGATGAGAAAGGCCAGCTGGTCCAAAAAGTGACCGGCCAGGGGAATCCCCCGCTGTCCTACGCCTGGAACGCCCACAACAGCGCGGGGGCATTGGTGGCCCCGGGCACCTATAACGCGACCTTGGAAGTGAAGGACTTGAATCAAAAGTCGGCCAAGTCCAACACTGTTTCCTTCCTGGCGGTCCCGCCCTTGTCCCTCGATAACGTCCAATGGACCCTCTCCAGTGACGCCACTTTTGCCATCGCCCAGGCGGACCTTTCCCCTGAAGGAAAGGCCAAATTGACCAAGGTGGGTCAGGGCCTCAAGAAATATTTCGGGGACATCGGCGTGGAGGTCCAAGGTCATACGGACAATAAACCCTGCCGCAAGGGGCCCCATTGCAAATTCAACAATAACCAGGAGCTTTCGGAAGCCCGGGCCCAGACCGTGAAGGACCTTTTCGTGGGTCTAGGATTGAAGCCGGAGAACGTGGTCATCAAGGGTTTTGCCGAGACCGTGCCGGTGACCACCAACGATACGTTGGAGGGCCGGTCCAAGAACCGCCGCATCCAGATCAGCATCCATTCAGTCCGCGTCGAGACTCCTGAATCGGTCTCCAACGCCGGCATCTTCCTGATGGAGATAGGCCAAAGTGACCAGGCCCTGCAACTCTTCAAGCTGGTGTCGGATCACAACCCTGAGAAACCCGAACCCTACCGCCTGATGGCCCAGGCCTACATGAAAATGGGCAACTCGCAAGAAGCCCAAAAAGTCAGCGACGCTGCTGACCGGCTGTCGTCGAAGACAACCTCCGGCCCCAAACCGACCGTACAACCGAGTCCCGCGACCATGGCGACACCCCAAGCTACGATGAGCCCGACCCCCATCCCAACGGCGACGCCTACCCCTGTTGCGGTCAAGCCTTCAATTTCCGCCACCCCCACAGTGACGCCTATGGCCAAGGTCCCTGCCACCCCGATAGCCGTTCCCACCAAACCGGTGGTTGGTTCCAATGGTCCTCAGGCGACCCCCGGCAAATAAGGCTGCTCGAAAAATCCCTTTCGATTAAGCTGGTTTTATGGAATTCCTACCGGTTCTAAAGACCCAAGACTTCAAGGCCGTCGAGGCCTTGGCTTTTCCCATCTGGCGCGAGCATTACACGCCTATCATCAGCACCGCCCAGGTGGAATATATGCTCCAAAAATTCCAGACAGCTGCGGCCGTCAAGAAACAACTGGCCCAAGGTTTTCTTTATTTCCTTCTTCAGCTCCCTGAGGCCGGTTCGATGGGTTTCCTGGCGGTTAAGCCCGAATCGGGCGAACTCTACCTCGACAAACTTTATCTTTTGAAGGAACACCGGGGAAAGGGCCATGCCCGGGAAGTTTTGCGGTTCCTGACGGGAATGGCCCGGGAAAAGGGACTTTCACGCATCACCTTGGCCGTGAACAAGCGGAATCCAGCGGTCAAGGTTTATGAAGCCCTGGGATTTCGGAACGCGGGACCCGTGGTGACCGACATCGGCGAGGGATTCTTGATGGATGATTTTCGGATGGTCTTGGAGCTTCCCAGGAAACATTAAAGCTGGAAAAGTTTTTGGTTTTTGATATAGTCATGCCCTCCACACCTTTTCCCACGCCATCCCCAAACGCCTCACCAACAACATCCAGGAGTTCTCATGCGCAAGTTCGCCAAGACCCACGAATGGTACGAAGACTTAGGCGGCGGCAAGGTCAAGATCGGCATTTCCAAGCACGCGGCTCATGAGCTCTCCGACGTGGTGTTCGTTGAACTTCCGGACGTGGGAAAGAAGCTGGCCGACAAGCAAAGCCTTTGCGTATTGGAGTCGGTGAAGGCCGTGGCGGACGCCTATTCACCCGCCGGGACGGTCGTGGAGGTCAACACCAAGCTCAAGGATACGGCGGGGCTCGTCAACCAGGACCCGGAAGGGGCCGGCTGGATCGCCATCGTGCAGCTTGATAATGCCAAGGCTTTGGATGAATACTTAACGGAAGAACAATACCTCGCGACGCTCCACTAAGAGGACCTGATTGGCTTACATCCCTATCACTGCTGAAGACGAAAAAGAAATGTTGAAGGTCATTGGGGTCAAGAACCTCGACGACCTCTTCTCCGACGTGCCTCCCGGCCAGATATTGAAGAACGGCCTCAACTTGCCCCACGGCATGACAGAGCCCGAGCTCAAGCGCTTCTTCTCCATGATCGGCAAGAACAACCTGCCCGTTTCCGACCGGCCCTGCTTCCTGGGCGCGGGGCTTTATTACCACGAGGTGCCCTCGGCCGTGAAGGCGGTGGTGACCCGGCCTGAATTCCTAACTTCCTACACGCCTTACCAACCTGAGATCGCCCAAGGCACGCTCCAAGTCCTCTTCGACTTCCAGACCTACATGGTGGAACTGACCGGTCTGCAAGTTTCCAACGCCTCGCTTTATGACGGGGCCTCAGCGGTGGCCGAAGCGGCGCTTCTCGCCCTTCGCATCAAGAAAGCCGAATCCTTCGTGTATGTGTCCCGGGCCCTTCACCCCGAATACCGCCAGACCATCCAGACCTACCTGAATCCCCTGGGTCACAAGACCCGCGAGATCGCCTTGAAAGGCACCGAAACCGACATCGATCAGCTCAAGACGGACCTTTGGCCCAATTCAGTGGTCATCATCCAATATCCCAATTTCTTCGGGACCATCGAGGACTTGGAAGCCATCTCCAAGGTCTGCAAAGAAAAGAATTCCTACTTGGTCGTGGCCGTGGCCGAGGGTATGAACCTCGCCCTCTTGCCCTCTCCCGGAAGCTTAGGAGCGGATGTCTGCGCGGGGAGCGCCCAATCCTTTGGGAATATCCTGGAGTTCGGAGGGCCCCATGCGGGGTTCCTGACTGCCCGTTTCGACGATATCCGACAAATGCCCGGCCGCATCGTGGGCGAGACCGTGGACCGCAACGGCAAGCCGGCCTGTGTGCTCACTTTCCAGGCCCGGGAACAGCATATCCGCCGCGAGCGGGCGGCTTCCAACGTCTGCACCACCCAATCCCTCATGGCAAACTTCGCCTCAGCCTGGCTCTATTTCAAGGGCGGTAAAGGCGCCCAGCAGGTCGCCAAGGACGGGGTTGCCACGGCCCACGCCATCGCCCAGGAGATCCAAAAGATACCCGGATTCAAGATCGAGACCGTTCGTTACGCCAATGAATTCGTGGTGCGGCCCCCCTCGGCGGGTTTCGCCGACTTCTTGGCCGAATGGGGCATGGTGGCCCCTTTTGATCTTTCCCAAGACTATCCGGAGTTCAAGGATTGCGTGCTGGTGGCCTGTACTGAATTGACCAGCTTGGAAGACATGGAATCTTTCATTTCCGCTTGCGAGGAATTCGCTTCTAAAGGACACGCCGGTAAAGTCCACCAGAAGCCCACGGCTCTGCCCAATTGGGTCAAGGTCCGCCCGGTTCCAGCCATCCAGGACCACCCGGAAGTGGACCTGGTCCGTTATTACACCTCGTTGGCCCGCATGAATTTCTGCATCGACAACGGTTTTTATCCCTTGGGTTCCTGCACGATGAAATACAACCCCAAGGTGCATGAAGAGATCGCTTTCGCCGACAATTGGGCCAACCTGCATCCCGCCCAGCGCGAGGACGAGGTCCAAGGCGCGCTCCAAGTCATCTATGACCTGGAACAATGGCTCAAGGAAGTCACCGGTTGTTTCGCCCTCACCCTCCAGCCGGCCGCGGGGGCCCACGGGGAATTGACGGCCCTTCTCATGGCCAAACGTTATTTCGCCGACAAGGGCGAGCACCAGAGAGTGAACGTCATCGTTCCCGACTCGGCCCACGGCACCAACCCGGCTTCCGCCACCATGGCGGGCTGGAAGACCATCTCCATCCCCACCGACGAGCGGGGGAACATGAACGTGGAGCTCCTCAAAGCTAAACTGGGCAAGGACACGGCGGTCCTGATGTTGACGAACCCGAGCACGCTTGGGTTGTTCGAAGAGCATATTTTGGAAGTGGCTAAGCTGGTGCATGACGCGGGGGGTCTTCTTTATTATGACGGCGCCAATATGAACGCCATTGTGGGGATCTGCCGACCGGCGGATATGGGGTTCGACTTGGTGCATCTGAATCTGCATAAGACTTTTTCCACGCCGCATGGCGGCGGCGGGCCCGGTTCGGGGCCCGTGGGCTGTACCAAGGCCCTGGAACCTTACCTACCCGAGCCGAGGGTGAACAAGGAAGGGAACCGTTATTACTTAAAGAGCGGTTCTCCCCAATCCATCGGACGTATGAAGGGTAATGTGGGCAATTTCGGGGTGCTGTTACGGGCCCTGGCCTATTGCAAGCGCAACGGCAAGGAAGGGCTGGAGAGGATCGGCCGCATCGCGACCTTGAACGCTAACTACTTATTAGCCCGCTTGAAGAACCATTATCCGGTGGCTTACGACCGGGTCTGTAAGCACGAGTTCGTGCTGACGGCGGAGCCCTTGAAGAAGAAGTACGGCATCTCGGCGCTCGACATCGCCAAGCGCCTCATCGATTTCAACTACCACCCGCCCACCATCTATTTCCCGCTGGTGGTGCCCGAATCCATCATGGTGGAACCCACCGAGACCGAGACCAAGAAGACCTTGGACGAGTTCGTGGACGCCATGCTGAAGATCCGCACCGAAATGGAAACCAATCCGGATGTCTTCAAGAACGCGCCTTATTCCACGCCGGTCTCGCGGCTGGACGAAGTCAAAGCGGTCAAAGAACCAAAGCTCACCAAGACCCATTCTTTTTAAATAAGCTCGATCAAGCTGACATCGTTCCTTCCGCTAGTTCCTCGATCTCACCCTCTAATTGAATACGGGCTGCTTCCAGTCTTTTGCGGCGGTCCGCCGAGATCTTGGGGAACTCCAACCCCAGATTACAAATGGTCCCAGCCAGGACGTCGGCTACCAGGGTGCGAGAAGCCCATTTGTGATTGGAGGGGATGATGTACCAGGGCGCCCATTCGGTGGAAGTGGCGCAGAGCGCGTCCTCGTAAGCTTTCATGTAATCGTCCCAATAGGCGCGCTCGGGCAAGTCCGAATCCGAGAATTTCCAATGCTTGGCGGGGTTGTTCAATCGGTTCAGGAGCCTCTTTCGCTGTTCCTCCTTCGACATGTGCAGGTAGAACTTGAGGACGATGATGCCGTTGCGGGTCAGGTGCTTCTCGAAATGATTGATGTCGCTATAACGGTGTTTCCAGATGTTCTCCCCTTTGATGCCTGGCGGTAGTTTCTGGTGGTCCAAATATTCCGGATGGACCTTCACCACCAACACGTCCTCATAATAGGAACGATTGAAGATGCCGATGCGGCCGCGTTGGGGCACGTTCTTCATGTAACGCCACAGGAAATTGTGGTCCAGTTCGTCGTTGGTCGGTTTCTTGAAATTGTGAACTTGGCAGGCTTGGGGGTTCAGGCCCGACATGACGTGGCGGATGATGCCGTCCTTGCCGGCCGCGTCCATGGCCTGCAGGATGACCAGTACACCGTAGGTGTCGGAAGCCCACAAGAGATTCTGCGCCTCCGCTAAATTCTCCAGGTTCCGTTTCAAGATCTTTTTGGCGAGCTTCATGACCCGCTCCTCACCGAACTTATCCAAGAGGTCCTTGTGCGACGCCCAACCCGGGTCCAAGTCTTTCAAATAAACCGGCTTGCCCGGTTTCACGAGGAACTTATTGAGGAATTTTTTTTGGATCACGAGACTTCTCCTTCGGCGAATTTGGGGCACCATTATCCAAAGGGAAGGCCGGACCAGGACGGGGGCAAGATAGGTTTTACTTAGAAGTAACAACCTTAAAAGCGGTATTATTTTTTTGGTCTTTTGTGGTTTTTTAGGATAATGCGGTCAAATCATCGAGGGGGGAGTTCTTTGAGATCAACGAAATCTTGCCGTTCTTGGGTGGCGGGCATCTTTTTCCTGGCGACGGCGCAAGCCTTAGCGGCGACTGCCGGGGACTATTACCAGGCGGCCCTTCGCTATTACAACCAAAAGCAGTACGACTCGGCCGTGCGTTATTTCCAAGACACCCTCCAGATGGACCCCAAGGACTGGCAGGCTTACCAGGGGCTTTCTTACAGCTATTACGCCCAAGGGGACCGGAGTAAGGCCCTTTCCGAAGCCGATAAGGGCTTGGAGCTCAACCCCAACAATCCTTCCCTGAAACAATTCGCCGATTCACTAAGGGGCTCAGCGCCATCCCTGCCAGCGCCTTCTTCCTCTTTCCCCAAGAACGTTTCTCCCGTCATCGGCGGGGGTAATTTCGGCATCGGGTTGGACCTGGGCGGACCAGGGACTTGGGGAGCCACAGGGAAATACTGGATGGACGATAAGAACGCTTTTCAAGGGGCTGTCAAACTGGATGGTGGCGGCACCATCCTGCAGCTGGATTATCTTTGGCACGATTACGATTTCATCCACGTATCCCACGGCGCCATGCCCTTCTATATCGGCTTAGGTGGCGACCTAGCGGTGGGCGGCAATAGTGTCGTTATCGCGGCTCGGGTCCCGGTCGGACTGACCTACCTGTTCCAAAAGAAGGACGTTCCCATCGACATCTTCATCGAGGTTGCGCCTACGGTTTGGATAGGCACGGGTGGCGCGGACTTCGAGATCTATGGAGACTTGGGTTCCCGTTATTATTTCTAAAAGCCATTCGGGAAAGAAAACATGGACCTTCATAAATACAAGATCACCAAACGCTACCCAAACGGTGAGATCGCGGTCGTCTGGAAACCCCATCTTTGCATCCACTCGGGCATTTGCGCCGCGGGATTGCCCAAGGTGTTCGATCCCGCGCGCCGGCCCTGGGTGGACCCGAAAGCCGCTGGGACCATCGAGATCCGCAACCAAGTTATTATGTGTCCCTCAGGTGCGCTGACCCTGGACCCGCCGCCGACATTGGAGGATTTGAAGAAGCAGGTTTGAATTTGTCATTCTGAGGCGATTTATGCCGAAGAATCCATGTTCTTATAACAAAGATCCTTCGCTCCGCTCAGGATGACGGAATTCACGGAGCGTCCAGAACTAGTGAAGTGATTAGTACTCAAAAGGAAGTTTTTGGTATCCTGATGGCACCCATGAGCCCCTCGACCATTCAAAACGAAAATTCACCCGTCCCTTCTTTCCTTATTAACCCTAACCCCAAACACGTCTTCCGGGATGCCATCGCGAAGCTACCCATGAACGGTATCCACACGATTTGTGAGGAAGCCAAATGCCCAAACCGGGGCGAATGCCTGCCCCATCACGGGACCATCTCCATCATGGTGATGGGTTCCATCTGCACCCGGGGTTGTCCTTTCTGCGCGGTCACGACAGGCAAACCTCTGCCTTTGGACCCCACCGAACCCCAAAAAGTCGTGGAGATCGCCAGAACGCTCAATGTCCGTTATCTGGTCATGACCTCCCCCAACCGGGACGAGCTGTCCGATGGCGGCGCCGCCCAATTCACCCGCATCGTCCGGGGCCTTCGGGAGTTCAATCCTTCCCTCAAGATCGAGATATTGGTCCCGGATTTCCAAGGAAAGGAAAGTTCCTACCAGGTCCTGCTTCAAGACCCGCCCGATGTGATCGCGCACGACCTGCAGACCATCCCCCGGCTTTATGGCCCGATCCGCCCAGGAGCCGAATACGAAAGGTCCCTGGGGCTTTTCCGCTGGTTCCGCAAGAACACCGACCCTTCGAAGATCACGCTCAAGGCCGGGCTCATGGTGGGGTTTGGTGAGACCGAGGAAGAAGTTTGTGTGGTCCTACGGGATGCCGCTGAAGCTGGCGTGAAGTTCTTCACCATCGGCCAGTATTTGAAACCGCCCGGTTCCAACTTGGAAATCGTGGAATACGTTCCCCTGGAGAGGTATGCAACTTTTACCCAGTTCGGAAAAAAGTTGGGGCTTACCGTGCAAGCCTCCCCCCTGACCCGTTCCAGCTATCTGGCGGATAAACTGGCCTCTTCCCAGCCCTGATGAGCCATTCCCCCGATTCGTCGCACCACGTCATCCTTTTCACCACGAAACAAGAACCCCTCATCCAAGGCGAGCTCCACCGTCTGGTGGAGCATGCCCTGAAAACCCTGCCAGCGCGTTATCCAGGGCTAAAAATTGCCCGGCAGTTTATCCATTCCGACCGCGTCGAGATCGAACTGGACCTGAGCCGGTTGGATGAAGATGTGCATAGGATTGTGCAGTCTTTCAAATCCGAAGTGAAAGCCCTTGCCCGCCGAAAAAACCTTCCACACGAAAATCTTTGGCAGTGGGGTTACCAAGAAGACTGACCCCTTGCTTTTTCACCCCGGACCTTCCCAATTTAACCTTGGACGTGCAGTGACGTTAGTCATATAGCTTGACCTTCTACCACGGTAGAAGGTTTATGCTTGCGCGCCAAGGAGACAATCCCATGGATATGACCATAGGCTCCTTGGCCAAGCGCGCCAAGGTGAACCTACAGACCCTCAGGTATTACGAGCAGTGCGGACTATTGGTTCCTTTCGGTCGCGCGGCCTCGGGGTACAGAGTTTATAACGAAGAATCCCTCCAAAGGCTGAGGTTCATCCGCCATTCCCAGGCGTTTGGCTTTTCCCTCAAGGAGATCGGGGCTTTATTGAAGTTGAAGCCCCTCTCGCCTTCGGCGTGCAAAAAAACGCACCGGATGGCGGAGGCTAAGGTCCATCAGATCAAACAAGAGATCGAGAAACTGGAACACAGGACCCAAAGCCTCAAAAAGCTGATGGATGAATGTGAGGGTAGATCGGGGAAAGGCCCCTGCCATGTTTTGGCTCGCCTCTATGGGAGCGGGGGCCATGAGAAAAACTAAGACGATCCCTTGGTCGGGAAGCTCTTGGACCTGATGCCCGAAACCACAGCTAACCAAAGATCACGGGTCCCCAACGCCTGTCCCCTTTGCGACCATGTTGGACAGGAGGTACCCCGCAAGGTGCTGTACCAACATTTGGACGCGCGGGGTATCCTCGATATCTTTCAATGGAAGGAAAGCTTGGTCTGTCTCAACCCGGATTGTGCCTGCCTTTATTTTTCGGACCAAAATTGGGTATCCCACCAAAGGTGCAACAAACCGGTGGGCTTCAAGAACCACCAGCCGCCCCGCCTCTTTTGTTATTGTTTCGGTTACACCGCCGAGGAGATCCTGAAAAGGGCCGAAACCGGGACTGAGA
>CAZLND010000057.1:0-11822 GCA_964560635.1 uncultured bacterium
GAAACTTCTATATGAGATGGAACAATCGAAGGTGGAGGAGTCCCTGGAAAGGATATTCGAGGGGGCCGAATCCTACGGCTTCGACAACCTGAACCTGATGCTTTATATGGACCTGAAGACATGGCTGCCGGATGACCTTTTGACCAAGGTGGACCGCATGAGCATGGCGGCATCGCTGGAAGCTCGGGTACCTTATCTGGACCATCGCCTCGTGGAATTCGCCTTCTCCCTGCCTTCCTCCATGAAACTCAAGGGGAACACGGGGAAATACATCCTGAAGAAAGCGGCGGAAAAATACATTCCCAATGAAATCATCAACCGGGAGAAGAAGGGCTTCGCGGTGCCCCTGGGTCCCTGGTTCCGGCAGGAATTAAAGCCACTATTGATGGATACGCTTCACTCGGAGAAGTTCCGCAAGCGGGGTTATTTCAATATGGCCAAGACCGAGGAACTCTTGCAGGAACACATGACCGGCAAGAAAGACCACCATCTGCTTTTGTATGGGTTGTTATTGGTCGAATTGTGGCATCGGAGATTTATTGATGCGGAATCGTAAATTGGAGAATTTATTAATGATCGATCCAACAATATGGAAAGGAACTTTGATAGGGAATTTAGAAGGCTTGATAGTTTTTATTTTAAATTACCTATTCGGGAAAGTTCGCGCTCATCTCGAAACGAACAATGAAAAACCTCTTTCTTTTAAAAGGTCGATTAGTGCAATTGCTCTGCTCGCTTTTTTTTGTTTGATTGTATACATCTTATTTCTTCAAGGGTCCCATAGCTCTGTTTGGCCAGAAGCAGATGCATTTTTAATAGTTTATTTCTTGGTTTCGTACATTTGGTTCAATTTTTGGCCCATGGCGAATTCTTTTACCAAACAGGACCCTGATTGAAAATCTAATTTAAAGGAACCTTGAATGGATAATTATCGTTACGAAAAGGGAATAAAAAAATTCCGAGAGATCCACGGGCCGGTGGCGAAGGCCACGGTGGACAGTCTCAAGGATGTTAGTCCTGAACTAGGGAAGTTCGTCACTGAGTTCGCCTTTGGGGACATCTATTCCCGTCCCGGGTTAGATTTGAAGACCCGCCAGCTGCTGACCATCGCTTCACTGACTACCCTGGGCTCCGCGCCGCTTCAATTAAAGTCCCATATCAAAGGGGCGTTGAATGTAGGATGCACCAAGCAAGAGATAGTGGAAGTCCTTCTTCAAATGGCGGTCTATGCCGGATTCCCGGCTTCCATGAACGCCATGTATGTGGCTAAAGAGACCTTCCGGGAATATAAACCCCTTAAGAAAAAATAATCCTTCTGTCGATTCCTCTCGGCTAAAACGATTTCAGAAATCGTTATCCTCTAATCTGCATTAAAATTGTCTGAATCCTATCCGGCCTCTTCGTTAAACCTTTTCACCTCCTTTACCCAAAATTTCCTGAAACCGCGTGACAAATTTACCCGCGTGAAGTTATAGTCGCGCCAAGTTCGAAGTCCGCGGCGCGGATAGCGGTCGAAATTTTGAGGAGGCTATGATGAAAAGTTACGGAAAAAAATTATCAGTCCTGATAGCGTTTGCATCCTTCGGTCTATCCACGATGGTTGCCCAGGCCCAAGAAAGACATCAACTCAAGGGACACTTGTTCCGTGGCCATGAGAAAGTATCCGCGATGGGACGGCTTTCCTCTGATGCGCCGATGCGATTGGCCATTGGGCTTCCGCTCCATAACCAAACGGAACTCGAATCCCTTCTCCAACAGATCAGCGACCCTAAGAACCCCCAATACCGGCACTACCTGACCACGGCCGAGTTCACGGAGCGGTTCGGCCCCTCGCCGGAGGAATATCAGAAGGTGATCCACTTCGCTGAGACGCATGGTTTGCGAGTGACCGGTACCCATCCGAATCGGATGTTGGTGGATGTGGTCGGAACGGCGGGGGATGTGGAAAATGCCTTCCAACTCAAGATGAACCATTATTCGCGCCCCGATGGCAGCGTTTGTTTCGCTCCGGACAGTGAACCCTCGGTAGAAAACGGAGTGCCGGTACTGCACGTTTCGGGACTCGATAACTATGTCCTACCTAAGCCCCTCGGTCATGGGGTCCTGGCCGCAAAAAGCGCGAAGCCCGGCCATGCGGGAGGCGCGGGTATCGGCGGTTCTTACAGCGCGGACGATCTTCGGGACGCCTTCGCGCCCGGGGTTTCGCTCACGGGAACGGGCCAATCGGTCGGACTTTTCGAACTCGACGGTTTTTCCATGAACAACGTCCTCCAGTATGAAAGCTTGACGGGCAGGCCCAATGTTCCGGTCCAGACCGTGCCGTTGAACGGTTTCACCGGGATCATCACCGCCGGAGCGGAGCTCGAAGTGGAAGGTGACATCGAGATGGTCATCGCCATGGCCCCTGGAGTTTCCAAGATCATGGTCTATGAGGCCAGCGGCGGCGACTCACCCGCCGACACCGTCCTGAACCGGATGGCCACGGACAATATCTGCAAACAGATCAGCTGTTCCTGGTTCTTCGTCATGGACGCCACTTCGATCCAGATATTCCAGCAAATGGTCGCCCAAGGCCAGGCCTTCTTCACCGCATCGGGCGACAACGGCGGTTACAGCAACGGGGTAGGCCTTGCCAACCAGAACCAGGAACAGCCGAACATCGTCATCGTCGGTGGCACCGAACTGACGACGACCGGACCGAGCGGCGCTTATGTTTCTGAGACGGGCTGGCCGGGGAGCGGCGGAGGGATCAGTTCGGATGTTCCCATTCCCGCTTACCAAGTCGGCTTGAACATGAGCCTGAACGGGGGATCCACCACGATGAGGAACCTCCCGGATATCGCCATGCCTTCGACCGATCTTTTCGGTTTCACGTCGGACGGGAATAATATCGGGTCGGGGATTCAATTGAGCTTGTTCGGCACGAGCTTCGCCACGCCCCTTTGGGCCGGCTTCATGGCCCTGGCCAACCAACAGGCGGTTGCGAATGGGAAACCCATCATCGGTTTCCCTAACCCCGCCTTTTACACCATCGGCCAAGGGCCCAATTACCACGCCGATTTCCACGACATCGCCGACGGGAGCAACAACAATCTCTTCACGGCGGTCAGCGGTTACGACCTGGTCACCGGCTGGGGCTCTCCGACCGGGCAGAACTTGATCAATGACCTGGCGGGCGTTTCCAGCGGTCCTACCGTAACCCCCACCAAGACCTTCACTCCTGGTTCGCCCACGGCCACGCCGACAGGCACCACTGTTCCCGGCAGGATCAACATCCTTTCCGTCAATCCTGCTTGCGCCCCCGCGGGAGCGTCCGTCACCGTTGTTTGGTCTTGGAGCTCGAATAACACCAATGGCAACGTCAATTATGTGATCGGCTTCGGCCCGAATGGCACGCCCAATTGCGCGAGCGATGTTTGGGTGAGCCCCTACGCTTGCAACCAAGCGGGCACTGGGGTCATCAACACCACCAGTGCTGGAGTGAATGTCTCCGGAACGGTTACATCGGTGGTGAGAGTACCTGCGGGCGCATCCTTGAGGGACGTTCTGGTGGGGTTCACCTATAACTGCGGGACCGTTCAATTCACGGCGCTCAACAATAATTGCGCCGGAATGCCCGATTTCTGGGCGGCCGCATCCTTCAACCAGTGCGGCACCAACACGCCCACTTTCACGCGTACGTTCACACCCACGCCTACCAAGACCTTCACGCCTACGCCCACGCCATCAGGTCAGGTCAATTGCGCGGGAGTGCCGACATGGGTCGGGGATAACCGGCTGTACAACGTGAATCAACTGGTCATTTACTCGCCTAACCACAGCGAGTACAAGGCCTTGGTGGCCAACTTCGGCTTCAACGGCGCGCCGCCGAACATTCCGACGGTCTGGCAGTTCGTCGGGGTTTGCTCCGGATCTTCCGCCGCGGTGCCTTTGGCACATGCTGGGGAGGTCGAGCCCGAAGGGTCGGTCACTCCGGAAATTTCCATGAGGGGAACGGGCGACGGCTTGATCCAGTCGGTCAAGGCTGAACCCAACATCACCCATGGTGGGACGCCCGTTAAGGTGGAAGTGGTCCTGGCCAAGCCGGCCAAGGTCAATCTGAACATCTTTACGTCGACGTCTGAGCTGGTCTACCAAACTTCCTTGGAGGGGATCGCCGGGTCCAACAACCTTACTTGGGACCTGAAGAATGGGGTGAAGTCGGGAGTGGCGGACGGGCTTTATGTCTACGTTGTTCGGGCCGATGACGGGGAACGATCGGTCACTCAAACGGGTAAGATCGCCGTATTCCACTAAGCCGGACAATATCGACGGCCTTGCTACCGAAGCTGGTGGCAGGGCCGTTTTATTTTTTTGAGTTACACGGAACGACAAGAAATGTCGTAAGATTCAGGGCATGACCCAGAACCAACTCGCCGTAATTCATGAAGACGAACACCTCATCGTCGTCGACAAGCCATCCGGGCAGTTGGTCATCCCAGGTCGGGGAGAGAGCGAAGGGGAAACCCTGGTCGCCCAGGTCACCCGCCATCTTGGGAAGAAGACCTTTATCCTCCACCGCATCGACCGGGAGACCAGCGGGCTGGTAGCTTTCGCGAAAGACGCTGAAACCCACCGGACGCTGAATATCCTTTGGGAAAGCCGGGAGGTCCATAAGACTTACCTAGCCTTGGTCAAGGGAGAGATGGCCCAAAAGGAAGGGCTCATCGACCACCCCTTAAAAGAATTCGGTTCGGGACGGATGGGGGTTGACATCAAAGGCCGGTCTAGCCGGACCCGGTACAAAGTCAAAGAAACCTACTCAGGGGCGACCCTCTTGGAAGTCGACCTCGAGACCGGGCGGCGGCACCAGATCCGGGTCCATCTTTATCACCTGGGCAACCCGGTAATGGGGGACCCCCTCTACGGTCAGGAAAGGCCGGTGGGTGGGGCGCCTCGCCTGATGCTCCATGCCCATCAAATTCAGATCCCTTACCAGGGCCAGACCCTGAACTTGACGAGCCAGCTTCCAGCCGACTTCCAATCGGTCTTACAGTCTTTAAAAAAGCCTTAAAATTAATAAATTTGTTGGTTTGGAAGGGTTTCCAGCCGGTCGGTTTGACGGGACGGAGCCTTTCTTGTACAATGCCCCCTCTTTTGGCCGATTTTGGCCCAAAAATAAGGGTTTTTGACCAATTTCATCGAATTATCAGGGAATAACCTCCCTTTCTGAAGGAGTCGAGATGCTTACTGTTATGGAGCTTCGGTCCGGAAATCTGGCCGAATTTGACGGGATCCTCTACCGCGTGGTGTCTTTCCAACATGTGAAGCCCGGCAAGGGCGGCGGGTTTGTCCGCCTCAAGCTGAAGAACGTGGAGCAGGGCACCGTGACCGATAAGACCTTGGACAGCTGGGAATCGGTCCCCGAACCTCCGGTCGAAGAGAAAGAAATGCAATATCTCTATAAACAAGGCGAGAAGTTCGTCTTCATGGACACCGAGACCTACGAGCAATTGGAGCTGACCGAAGAAGAGGTGGGGGAAGGCTACCAGTGGCTGAAGGAAGAAATGAAGATCGAGGTCCTCTTTTACAAGGAACGCCCCATCAGCGTGAAACTTCCCATCACCGTCAATCTCAAGATCACTTCTTCCGAGCCGGGCATCAAGGGCGACCGCGTGTCGAACGCCACCAAACCGGCCACTTTGGAGAGCGGCGCCACCATCAATGTTCCCCTGTTCGTGAAAGAGGGGGATGTCATCAAGATCGATACGAGGACCGGTGAATATCTCGAAAGAGTCTAACTAGACCGTCTCTCATGTGCCCATGAGAAAGGAGTCGTAAATGTCGACTATGCCAGAGAAGAACGAAGGAAAAAAGAAGACCTCTTCGGCCAGCCCGAAGGTGAAGGTCAGTTCCAAACTTTCCATCGTGCAAGACGTCATCCGTCTGATGGACGACGCGGGAGTAAGCGAGCTCAGCTTTGAGCAAAAGGGCATCAAGGTCCATGTGCGCAAGGGACCGGGCATGCCTTTCAACACGATGATGGCTCCGGCGGCCCCGATGGCCCCCATGATGGCGGCCCCTGTGGCGGTCTCTTCGTCCGCGCCAGCTCCGGCGGCGGCAGCGCCCGCGGCGGCTCCCGCTGAACAAGGCACCACCCTCAAGTCGCCCATGGTGGGCACTTACTATCGCGCCGCTTCCCCTGACGCCAAGCCCTTCGTCGAAGAAGGCGCCAAGATCGAGGTCGGCCAGGTCTATTGCATTATCGAGGCCATGAAACTCATGAACGAAGTCAAGTCCGAGGTGGCCGGCAAGGTCGTCAAGCTCCTCATCCAGAACGGTCAGGCCGTCGAGTTCAACCAGCCTTTGATCATCATCGATCCAAGCTAACGACAGTTGAAAGCTAAAATTTCCCGATTGGCATTCAAGAAAAAGGCCAACCGTGAATCGTCTTTTAAAAAGGAAACCATGTTCAACAAAATACTTATCGCCAACCGCGGAGAGATCGCCATCCGCATCATCCGCGCCTGCAAGGAATTGGGCATCAAGACCGTGGCCGTCTATTCGGAAGCGGACGCCGATTCACTGCACGTTCATTTGGCCGACGAAAGCGTTTGTATCGGCCGCCCCGCCAGTAAAGAAAGCTACCTGAACATCCCGGCGCTCATTAGCGCCGCCGAGATCACCGACGCCGAGGCTATCCACCCGGGCTACGGGTTCCTGGCCGAGAACGCCCACTTCGCCGAGGTTTGCGCCAGCTGCCAGATCAAGTTCATCGGTCCCAAACCCGAGGTCATGCGCCTCATGGGCGACAAGGTGGCCGCTATCAAGACCGCCAAAGAAGCGGGAACCCCCACGACCCCCGGTAGCGATGGACCGGTGAAAGATGTGAAACAGGCTTTGGAAGTCGCCAAGCGCATCAAGTACCCCGTCATCATCAAGGCCTCCGCCGGCGGCGGCGGCAAGGGCATGCGGGTCGCCCACACCGAACTTTCCCTGACCCAGGCTTTCCAAACGGCCCGCGCGGAAGCCGAAGCGGCCTTCGGCAACCCTGAGGTCTACATCGAGAAATTCATAGAAGAACCTCGGCACATCGAAGTCCAGATATTGGGCGACGAATACGGCCACATCGTTCATTTGGGAGAGCGGGATTGCACCATCCAGCGTTCCCACCAGAAGCTCATCGAGGAAGCGCCGTCGCCCGCCCTGTCCGACAAACAACGCAAATTAGTGGGGAAATACGCCCTGAAGCTGGCCCGGGAAGTGAACTATTCCTCGGCCGGGACCATCGAGTTCCTCTTGGACAAGGATGGCGATTTCTATTTCATGGAAATGAATACCCGTGTCCAGGTCGAACATCCGGTGACCGAGCTCATCATGGGTGTGGACATCATCAAGGAACAGATCAAGATCGCCGCGGGAGAGAAGCTTTCGATGACCAAAGACATTATGGAGCCCCGAGGGCACGCCATCGAGTGCCGCATCAACGCGGAGAACCCGGAGGACGGCTTCCGGCCGTCGCCCGGAGTCATCACCACTTATCACGTTCCCGGCGGCCCGGGCGTCCGGGTGGATACCCATCTTTACCAAGGCTACAAGGTTCCCCCCTATTACGATTCCATGCTGGCCAAGATCATCGTGCATTCGCCCAACCGCAACGAGGCCATCAAGCGCATGATCCGGGCCTTGGACGAGCTGGTGGTGGAAGGCGTCCACACCACCGCCGGTTTCCTGAAAAGCATCCTGATGAGCGAATCATTCCGCAGGGGGAACTACTCGACCCACTTCGTGGAAAAGTTCATGCATGAGAACAAAAAGAACGAGATAGGCGAAGGCAAGGCCAAGAAGTAAGGCTAGGTCAGCAACAAGAACGGAGAACAATTTGAAGATCACGGTTTATTTCAACGCCAAGGATGTGAAGCCGACGGTCGTCCAGAACGCCACGGTGGTTTTGGTGGACGTTCTGCGGGCTTCCTCCACTATCCCCATGTTCCTTTACCACGGCGCCACGGCGGTTGCCCTTTGCCACGACCCGGCTTCGGCCAAGAAGGCTTTCGAGAAGTTCAAACGGGGCGAGGGACTTTTAGCCGGCGAGCGCGACTGGGAAAAGATCCCGGGTTTCCACCTGGGCGGCTCTCCTCTGGATTCCAACCGCGACAAGGTCAAGGGCCGCACCATTTGTTTCACCACCCCCACCCATTTGCGGGTACCGAAGAACGCTAAGTACGTGGTGATGGGTTCCTTCCTGAACCTGAACGACGTCTATGACTCTTGTTTGCGTGGCAAGCGGGATGTGGTCATCGTCTGCTCCGGGGGCATGGAAGATACGGTCTTCGCGGGCATGCTGGTGGACTTCCTCCAAAGCACCCTGAGCTCGACCCCCGTTCTCTTGGCCGAGAGCGCCAAGGAAGCCATGGCCCTCTATAAACCCTGGCAGGGTCGTATCCAAGAGCTGCTCAAGGAATGCCCTGAGGGAAAAGATCTCATTCAAAAGGGCTACGAAAAGGATCTGGATCTCTGCGCCAAGGTCAGCCGTATCTCCTCCGTTCCTTTCCTTAAGGGCGATGTATTCGAGAAGGAAGATACTCCCCGTCCCAAGAAACTGTTGGATGACGGAAAGAAGACTTCCGGAGCGCCCCAAAAGGGCAAGTCCATCAAGGTGACCGTACCCTTGTTCCCCAAGAACCCCGAACATCCCGTTCCGGGGATGGAAAAGGGCGGCAAAAAAGGCGCCGCCGGTAAAGGCGCGGAAAAGCACGACAAGAAGCATGAAGAAAAGCACGCTGATAAGAAGCACACGGACAAGAAGGGTGTCGCCCCCGTCGCTTTGAAGAAGGGTGAAAAGGCCGCTCCTGTCGCCCTCAAGAAGGGCGAGGTAAAGGACGCCAAGGTCAAGAAGGTGACCGTGCCTAAGCCCATGTTCAGCAAGAAAACCGTCGCCACCGCCGTGGTGAAACTGATCAGAAAGCCCAAGTAACCACGGGCAAGGCGGTCTTATGAAGCCCACCCAAGATGTCCTCAAGGTCTATCGGGCCCTGGATGCCAACTGCAACCGGGCCCGGGAAGGTTTTCGGGTGGCCGAGGATGTGGCCCGGTTCGTCCTGAATGACCCCCCATTGCTCAACCGCTTGAAAAAACTGCGCCACGCCGTGACCAGCGCCGAGAAGTCCCTTTTCAAATCGCCTCAATTGCGCCATTTGGCTCGCGACGTCAAGAAAGACATGGGCCGGGGAAATCGCGAGAAAAAAGAGAAGGTTCGGACCAGTCCCCGGGAACTCCTCAAGGCCAACCTTAAAAGGGCCCAGGAAGCCCTGCGGTCGCTGGAGGAATTCTCCAAATTGCTCAAACACCCCGCTTCGGCCAAGTTCAAACGCCTGCGCTATGAATGTTATCGTATCGAAGAACAATGGCCCTGACAGGGCACAAAAGCCAAAATCTTATATAGATTGTCATTGCGATCTGACTTCGCTAAAGCTACGCCAGACAGGGGAAGTTGGACGACTTGTGGGCCGTAGCCTTGGCGAAGGCCCAAGCAACCTCAGTCCCAATATAACTTCCTTGGAAAAAGGCTTATTTAAACTGAGGTCGTGCGTTGGCCCTATGGGCCAAGCATGATTGGCCAAAGGCCAATTACCACAAGCTTGTCGTCACCGCCCCGCTATTCGCGGGGCACTCCTCGCGATGACAGCGACCTAATTTCCTTCGGAATAAGGGTGCCGTTGAATTCGACCCTAGGCCCCGGTATGCTAGCTTTTCACCGGCCTTCAATCGGCGGATCTCGAGTGGGGAAAACCAATGGCTAAAAATAACGGGAATGGAAAAGAAACGCTTCAAGAGGGGATCACCCGCACGCCTTTTCCGGGTTCCCGCAAGCGTTATGTGGCCGGCAAGGTCCATCATTTGCATGTCCCCCTGCGCGAGATCAAGTTAAGCCCCACCAAGACCGAAAAGGGAACGGAAGAGAACGCTCCCCTTTGCGTTTATGACACCAGCGGACCCTATACGGACCCGACCGTCACTATCGACCTGCGCAAGGGTCTCAACCCCCTGCGCCGGGACTGGGTCATGGGCCGGGGTGATGTGGAAGAAGTGGAAGCGTTCTATAAAGAGAAGCCCGCGCCCGGTATCGAGATATTCCCGGCCACGGCCAGGCTCAAGCCCTTGAAGGCCAAGAAGGGCGGAAATGTCAGCCAGATGCATTACGCCAAGAAGGGCATCATCACTCCCGAGATGGAATATATCGCCATCCGCGAGAACCAACTGTCCGAGGAAAGGGTCGAAAAGGGCCGCGTCCACAAGGGCCAGGCCTTTGGGGCCATCATGCCCCCCGTCATTACTCCCGAGTTCGTCCGCGATGAGGTCGCCCGGGGCCGGGCCATCATCCCATCCAACATCAACCATCCCGAACTGGAACCTATGATCATCGGCCGCAACTTCCTGGTGAAGATCAACACGAACATCGGTAATTCGGCCGTAGCTTCTTCCATCGAGGAGGAAGTGGAAAAGATGGTCTGGTCGGTTCGTTGGGGCGGGGACACCTTGATGGACCTTTCCACGGGCAAGAATATCCACGAAACACGGGAATGGATCATCCGTAACTGCCCCGTGCCGGTCGGCACCGTGCCCATTTACCAAGCCTTGGAGAAGGTCGGCGGCGTCGCCGAGGACCTGACCTGGGAGATCTACCGGGACACCCTTATTGAGCAAGCCGAGCAAGGGGTGGACTATTTCACCATCCACGCCGGCGTGTTGCTTCGTTATGTACCCCTGACGGCTTACCGCCGCACGGGTATCGTCTCCCGCGGCGGGTCTATCCACGCCAAGTGGTGCCTGGCCCATCACCAGGAGAATTTCACCTACACCCACTTCGAGGAAATTTGCGAGATCATGAAGGCTTACAACGTTTCCTTCAGTTTGGGTGATGGGTTGCGGCCTGGTTCCATCGAGGACGCCAATGACGATGCCCAATTCTCCGAGTTGAAGACCCTGGGAGAACTCACGAAGAAGGCTTGGGAACACGACGTGCAGGTCATGATCGAGGGTCCTGGCCACGTGCCCATGCACATGATCAAAGAAAATATGGATAAGCAGTTGGCGGAATGCCATGAGGCGCCCTTCTATACATTGGGCCCTCTGACCACGGACATCGCTCCCGGCTACGACCACATCACCAGCGCCATTGGCGCGGCCATGATCGGCTGGTTCGGGACCGCCATGCTTTGCTACGTGACGCCCAAGGAACATCTGGGACTTCCTAATAAGGACGACGTGCGCGCTGGGGTCATCGCTTACAAGATCGCGGCCCACGCGGCGGACCTGGCCAAGGGACATCCCGTTGCCCAGCGTTGGGATAACGCCCTATCCAAAGCCCGGTTCGAATTCCGTTGGGAAGACCAGTTCAACCTGGCCCTGGACCCGGAGCTGGCCAAGGAATATCACGACGAGACCTTGCCGGCGGATGGCGCCAAGGTGGCGCATTTCTGCTCCATGTGCGGTCCCAAGTTCTGCAGTATGAAGATCACGCAGGACGTCCGGGATTACGCCAAGGAACAGGGTTTCACCGAGGAGAAGGCGCTTGAAGAGGGGATGAAGAAGATGTCCGAGACCTTTGTGGAATCCGGTTCGGAGATATACCAAAAGGTTTAAAGCAGGATTTTCATCGTGACATAAAAAAAGGCCGCTCCCCTTTGGGGAAGCGGCCTTTTTGCTTCTTGAAGCTTAGTTGACCAGCTTGTTCACATCCGGGCGCTTCGGAGGATCGTTAGCCGGGCGGGTCGCAATTGGAGCATTGTTCTTGAAAGCCGGGGCCAATTCCGCGTTGATCTTGGCGAAAGCGGGATACT
>CAZLND010000058.1:0-11656 GCA_964560635.1 uncultured bacterium
CATTGCAAGCCGCTTGGCGCACATCCTCCTCGAGAAGGGCCAAAAGGACCTGGTGCTCGTGGATTCCCCTGCCCACGCCCAACGGCCTTGCGTGAAAGGGCTGGAAACCCTTCCCTTCATCGACCGGGACCAATTCTTCGAAAAGCTCCCAACCTTGAAGAGCGTCACCGCCATCGTGCATCTGGGCGCCTGCACCGACACGGGCAACCACGACCAAGCTTATATGTGGAAGATGAATACCGACTACACGAAAAAAATTTGGCAATGGTGCGCGGAGAACAAGGTGCCCCTCGTCTACGCCTCTAGCGGCGCCACTTATGGTCGCGGGGAGGAAGGCTACTCGGACGCCCATTCGGAGATCCCGAATTTCAAACCCTTGAACGTTTACGGTCGCAGTAAGCACGAGTTCGACCTTTGGGCCCTGGAACAAAAACAGGCCCCGCCCCGTTGGTACGGGTTGAAGTTCTTCAACGTCTATGGCTACGATGAGGGCCATAAAGGCCGGATGGCCTCGCCCATCTTCCACGGCTATAACGAGATCCAGAAGACGGGCAAGATGACCCTCTTCAAGTCCCATAAAGAAGGCATCGCCGACGGGGAACAGAAAAGGGATTTCATCTTCGTGGAGGACATCGCGAAGCTTTGCCTTTTCTGCCTGGAGCAGAACCCGCCTTCCGGCATTTATAATTGCGGCACGGGAACGGCCCGGACCTTCCTGGACCTTTCCAAGGCTCTCTTCAAGGCCTTAGGTAAGGAAACCAAGATCGAATGGGTGGAAACCCCCGAGAAATTCCGTACGGGTTACCAGTATTTCACCCAGGCCGACATGGAGAAAATTAAGAAAGCGGGATATGCTGGAACCTTCCTTCCCATCGAAGAAGGTGTGGCGCGTTACGTGAAGTGGCTTCAAACCCATCCCTAGGAGAGAGACATGGCCGTGACCCAATCACCCGTCGTTCTGCAGACCAATATTCCCGGAGTCCCCGCCCCCAAAAGGGGTAAGGTCCGCGACATTTATGATCTGGGGGACAAGCTCCTCATCGTCGTGACGGACCGCATCTCGGCCTTCGACGTCATCATGCCCAACGGTATCCCGGACAAGGGTGTCGTGTTGAACCAGATCTCCCTCTATTGGTTCAAGCAAGTGGAGAGCATCATCCCGAACCATGTCATCTCGACCGACATTTCCACCCTTCCCGAGGCCTTCCAAAAGGCCAAGGACCAACTGGTCAACCGTTCGATGGTCGTGAAAAAGGCCAAGCCCCTTCCCGCCGAGTGCATCGTGCGCGGTTACCTGACCGGCTCGGGCCTGAAGGAATACCAAAAGACCGGGAAGGTCTGCGGCATCGACTTGCCCAAGGGCCTGGTCGAGTCTTCCCGCATCGCCGAACCCATCTTCACTCCCTCCACCAAGGCGGAGGAAGGGCACGACATCAACATCTCCTTCGAGGAAATGAAGAAGATACTGAAGGACGACGCCTTGGCGGAAAAGGTCAAGAACGTCAGCCTTTCCATCTATAAGAAGGGCCGGGATGTGGCCGACACCAAGGGCATCATCATCGCTGACACCAAGTTCGAATTCGGCCTGTTGGGCGGGGAACTCATCCTCATCGACGAGGTGATGACCCCCGACTCCTCGCGCTTTTGGCCCAAGGCGGACTATAAGGAAGGCGTTTCCCAAAAAAGCTTCGATAAACAATTCGTCCGGGATTATCTGGAAACCTTGAAGGATTGGGACAAAACCCCGCCGGGACCGGCTTTGCCTGAGGAAATCGTGTTAAAAACACGGGAAAAATACGTGGAAGCCTATGAACGAGTGACCGGCAAAAAATTCGGGGATTTTAAGTTCTAAAACTATCGGTACAATGAACGGGACTTTCGGGTAGTGGTTTTTGCTTGGGAATGTCCCTAAATCGATATAGATATCGTTGATCTTAATAAGGAGCGACCTATGGCCAAGATAACCTTCTTTATCCATCAACTTCCCCAATTGCTTTTCGTCCAATACTGGTCTTGGTGGGCCGCGGGGTTGGGCATCGGTTTGACGGCACTGGGATTAGCCTGGTTCACAGGCCGGAAGTTGGGTGTGACGGGTGGTTTCGAGGACGCCTGCTCAGTGGTTACCGGAGGTAAGGGTGGGTTCAAGACTTCCCCTTCCCACTGGAAACTCATTTTCATCGTTGGTCTTCTCTTTGGCGGGGCCCTGGCCAATGCGGGCCATTGGGGCTGGACCTGGACCTATGGCGAATTGGACGGCATCGTGCTCGACAGTTTGGTCTTGAAGGCCCTTTGGCTCATCGCCAGCGGATTCCTCATCGGTTTTGGTGCCCGTTGGGCGGGCGGCTGTACCAGCGGCAACAGCATCATGGGCATTTCCATTGGGAGCAAGATGTCCATTCTCGCCACTCTGGCCTTTTTGACGGCGGGCATTTTGATCACCAACATCCTTTTCAAACTCTTTTAATGGCCACCAGGAAAAAAGCACCCCAAAAGAAAGTTCGCAAAACGGTCCGGAAGGCCGTCAAAACAGGAGGTAACAACATGAAAGCACAAGGTCCTCTCGCATTCCTCTTCGGCATCCTCTTCGGATTCTTCCTTTCCAAGGCCCGTGCCACCGATTACGACACGGTCGTCAATATGTTCCGTTTCCGTGACTTCCAACTTTATGGCGTCATCGCTGTGGCGATAGCGGTGGTGGCCTTAGGCCTCTTCCTGCTGAAAAAGAAAAGCATCCCCACCTTGTCTCGTCAGCCCTTGGATTGGGAGCCCCTGGAATTCGAACCCAGTCGTTTGATAGGGGCTTTGATCTTCGGCGCCGGATGGGCGCTGTCGGGCACTTGTCCTGGAACTTCCATCACCCAGATCGGAGAGGGTAAACTGATAGCCATCTTCACGGTCATCGGCATCTTCTTAGGGGTCTGGGCTTACCATAAGTACCAGCCAGTTTCGGAAAGCCAAGACGACGTTTGCTGAAGTTTTCCGGAGTTTTGCTGGTCGTTGGAATTTTCCTTTCATCGCCCCTCTATTCCCGGGCGGATCCGGACACATCTCTCGCTCATTTCCCGACCAAGTTGATCGATGACCTTCCCCATCTTTTTATCACTGAAAACGCCGTTCCTTTCGTCGTCGGGGGATTCGCCGCCGCCGGTGATTGGGCGGTGCTGGATTCGCGGAATTCCTTCCAACAACCCTTGGCCAACCTGAATATCCAACCTGTCTTTGACTTGGGGAATTTTTATGGGGAAGGTTGGGTAGAGGGATTCGGGGCCGTGGGAAGCTGGTCCCTGGGAGCGCTGACCCAGGACGCGAGGCTCCAGGAATTCGGCCGAGATGCTTCCGAATCCTTGGTACTGGCCACGGTAGTGGTGACGGGCCTTAAATATTCCATCAACCGGACCCGCCCCGACGGGGGTCCCTATTCTTTCCCCTCGGGCCATACCATCACGGCCTTTTGTTTCGCGCCGGTCATCAACCATTACGCGGGAACGGGAGCGGGTATCGCGGCTTATGCATTGGGGACCGTGACGGCCTTGGCTAGGATGGAAGGGAACCACCATTATTTATCGGACGTACTGGCGGGAGCGACCTTGGGGTTCGTCATCGGCAACGCGGTGGTCTATACGCCGAAAGATGTCTCCGTTTCGGTGGGGCCGGGCCAAATGGAACTGAAACTGGCCTTTAACTGAGCTTTTCCTGCCGTTCTAATTCTTTGCCCACTTCTTCCATCAAAGGTTCGATCATTCCTAGGCTGAAATCGAAACGGATGCCGGCCGACTTGAAGATATCCGGCAGGGTCTGGGTGCCGCCCACGGAAAGGCCCTGTTTGTAGAGCCGGATCCCTTCCTTCTTGTCCTTCCGGAAATTCTTCCATATCTGCAAAGCGCCCAACTGGGCGATGCCGTATTCGATGTAATAAAAGGGATATTCGAAGATGTGAAGCTGGCGGTGCCAAAGAGAGCCCCGTACTTCTTCCAAGCCGCTCCAATCCTCCGATCCTCCTAGGCGGTTGCGAAGTTCCAGCCAATAAGCCGTCCGCTCCTCCCGTTTATGGTCGGGGTGGGTGTAGATCCAATGCTGGAAAGCGTCGATGGTGGCGATCCAAGGCAGAAGGGTGATGACATCCTCCAGATGCTTGGTGATGGAACGGGCCGCTTCCTTCGGGTCGGGATAGAACTTGGAAAGATAGGGGTCGGCCATCAATTCCATGCTCATGGAGGCCACCTCGCAGAATTCCATGGGGGCGTTCCGGTAAGGCGCGAAGGGGATGGAACGGGACAAGAAGCTATGCATGGCGTGGCCGCTCTCGTGGAGCAAGGTGCGGATGTCGTGATCGAGCCCCACCGAATTCATGAAGATGAAGGGCAGGCGTCTTTCGGTGAGGGTGCTTTGGTAACCGCCGGGGGCTTTGCCCTTGCGGGATTCCAGGTCCAAGAGTCCCAGCTTCCGCATGGTCTTGAAGTTTCCCCCCAATTCGGGGTCCACCGAATGAAGGATGTCCTCACAGCCCTGTAGCAATTTGTCACTGGAATCAAAGGGTTTCAAAGGGGCCAGGCCGCTGGGGTCAACCGACATGTCCCAGGGACGCAGGGAAGAGAGTCCCATTTTCTTGCGTCGGTTCTCCTGGATCTTCAGGACCAAGGGTCGGATGGCCTTTTCGGCGCTTTCATGAAAAGCTTCGCAGTCTTTGGGCCCGTAATCGAACCGCTCTTTGCGTTTGAACATGTAATCCCGGTAATTCCCAAAGCCGGCGTTCTTGGCGGTCTGGACCCGGATCTTCAGCATCTTCTCGAAGATGTCCTCGTGGGCGTCCTTGTCCTTCAAACGCCGCTCGGCGGTCAGGCGCCAGGCTTCTTCCCTCTTTTGGCGGTCGGTGGATTCCAAATAACGCCCCATTTGCTGGAGGGTTTGTTCCTTCCCCTCGTATTGGACCATCATGGAGCCGCTTAACTTCTGGTATTGCTGGGAAAGCTTGTCCAGCTCGGTTTCCAGCGGGATGTTCTCTTCCCGGTAAAGGGCCAATTGGTTCTCCACGGAGCGGTCGAAGAGCGCGTAGTCCTTGGAAAGGGAAGAGCGGTGGGGACAATCCCAGTATTTTTTTTGAAGGTGAAAATAAGCGGGTTTGGCGGGTTCGACGATCTTTTCCAGGAAGTCCAAGTAAGACTTCTCGATGGCCGGGTCGTCGGTCTTGCAGGTCATGCGGATATAACGCAGGGAGCCCTCCTCGCCCAGGACATCCTCTAATTCGCCCCAGTCTTGGAGCCATTTTTCCAGAATGGCGGGGCTGGAAAGGGAACGCTTCCGGAGTTCCTCATAAAGGGGCGCGACCGAGTCCCAACTTCCCAGGTCCGTGGAGGCGGGGACATAATGGCGAGGGAAATCTTGGGGTAGGTTCTTGGTTTCGAGCAGGGCCAAGGTGATTCCTTTCGATAGCGGATAGGTGGGGTCAATCTAACAAAGGACAGCTTGGAAAAAAAGGCGTTTCCCGGCATGATAACGACCGAAAGGAGGTTCCATGCGACGTTGGGTCTATTGTTTCCTTTTCCTTTCCCTGGTAGGTTGTAATTTCACCGACAGGGGCCTCATCAAGCTCCAGGTCGTGGACGAGCTTTACCTGGGCACCGCCTTGGACGAGATCAAACAGCATTGGTTCCTCTATTCTCTCAAGCCACTCCAAGTGGACCAGTCCATGAGCAATGACGCCCAGATCGTCTATCGCGGGGTGAGCCGGGACCTAGGTGTCACCAGTTTCTATCTTTTCTTCAATACAAAGACCAAAATGTTCGAGAAGGCCGAATGGCGTTACCATTCGAGCATGACCGAGACCAAGGAACAGGAATTGTTGGATTACTGGACCAAGAAACTTTGGGAACCCTCCCTTAACCATCGTTGGGAGGGAAGGGTTTATGTTTGGAGCGACCGCAAGGCCCGGTTGGAACTTTATCTCGCCGATGGGATCTGTCATCTCATTCAACGAATTAATTAACGATGAATAACGAAAAAGGATGGATATAATCCCGTCATGACCGTTTATTCCTACTCCCGCATCAATACTTACTTCACTTGCCCCGCCCAATTCCAATTCCGCTACATCGAGAAGCGGCCCTCCCCGGTTGCCGAGGGTATCGAGCTTTTCCTGGGTTCTCGTTTCCACGAGACCATGGAGTACCTCTATCACCAGGTCCCGAAAAAGGTCCCAACGGTCAACGAACTCATGGATTTCTTCAAGAACCATTGGGAAAACCATTGGAAACAGGCCCTTCAAAAGCAAAAGGACCGTAATTTTTCCGACACCTTGCGAATTGTTAACGAGAGCCAAACGGTGGAGGATTATTTTCAAAAAGGGCAATTCTTCGTCGAAAACTACTACCACCAATACCAACCTTTCGACCAAGACCGCACTGAAGGCATCGAAACCCGGGTGGCTTTCAACTTGGATGCCAAGGGCGAGTTCAAGATGCAGGGCTTCATCGACCGTCTGGGCCTGGACGACGACGGGGTGCTCTGGATCCACGATTACAAGACCAGTTCCCGCAAGATGTCGGCCGAGGACGTCAAGAGCGAGGACCAACTGGCTCTTTACCAGATCGGCTTGGCGCAAAATCCGAAATATGGCCCTCAGGCCAAGATCAAGCTCATCTGGCACTTCGTGGCCTTCGAGAAGGACCAGGTGGTGAGCGAGAGGAACGCCAAGGAGATAGGTTGGTTGAAAGAAAAGTACATCTCCAAGATCCAGACCATTGAGAAGGCCAAGAGCTATCCCACCAAGACGAGCATCCTGTGTAAATGGTGTGAGTTCTTGTCCGTTTGCGCCGAAGGGAAAAGCTGGGTGGAATCCCGCCGGAAGGAACCCAAGGTCGTGGAGGCCTTGCCCGAAGCCGCCGCCGTTCCCGTTCTAACAACGGCACCGACCACAGATACGCCCCTCGTTCCCCAGATCCAAAATGGATCCTTATCTGTTCCGGTACCTTTCGCCTCTCCAGTGGCCATTGAGGGCAGATCCAAAAAAAGAAAACCCTTCGTTTCCACCGACCAACTTCCTCTTTTCTAGGTTCCCGTTTTCCCAAAATTTTTAGCCAAAAAACGAAAAGAATATTGTCAAAATTGCGCCTGGGTTAAAAACAGGACAGGAAACCAACAAAAATTTCGTTTTAACGTTTTAAATCCTTTTAAGGTCCACTCCGGAATTTGGATTTGAGCGATAATCGTGAGCGCTTTAACGCCGGATAGACCCCGCAAGTTCTATCACCTCCGGCCCTTTGTTTTTTTGAACGAAAACTGACCAGTCGGTTAAGGCACCATGTCCATCTCAACCGGTAAAGACACCTTCATCATCTGCCGCAACAGCCAGGGTACCGAATTCCGCGCCACCCTCCTGCGTCTGACCCGTTACATGGTCGTTTTCGAGGTCTATAACCCCTACAGCATCCTTCAGCTTTCCGAGGTCCTCACGGACTTCCGCATGATCATGAACGATCGGATGATCTATTCGGGCCGCGCCATCGTCAGCAACCTGGTGAACACGGGCATCCTCTTGGTCTGCGAGGCCACGCTGGAGGATTCCTGGCTGGACGTGGACCTTTTTTCCAGCATGTCCCAGAAGGACAGGCTCCAAACCGAGTTCAACGAGTTCCTGCAGGAATGGGAGAAGATCCACCGGGTAGTACCTGAGTTCAAGGTAGTGGTGGCCGACATGCAGACGCTCTTGAGCGACCTGAGGCGGTGGCTGGAGCAGGTGGAGTTGGGCATCCGGTCCGAACCCACGGGGGACCGCCACGAGATCGAACGCAACGTCATCCATGAGTTGCATAAACCCATCCTGCAAGCCACTTCCTCCCTCTTCGGACAATTTGAGCAGACGGCCGGGCGCATCGAGGCGGACCTGCAGCCCATCCACCGAGCCTACGTGAAGCGCCAGCTCCATCCTTTGGTCCTTTGTTCCCCCTTCATCTATCGGACCTTCCAAAAACCCCTGGGTTACGCCGGCGATTACGAGATGGTCAACATGATCCTGCGGGACCCGAACGAAGGCGGGTCCCTTTTCGCCAAGATCCTCAACCTCTATATCTTGAGCCAGGCTCCCGCGGAGGCCCATCGCAACCGCGTCCATTACCTCAACGAGCGCCTGCGGGACGAAACCTTGCGCATGACCCGCCTAGGGCGGCCCGCCAAGATATTCAATTTGGGTTGCGGCCCGGCGGGGGAGATCCAACAATTCCTCCTCCAGGATGACCTGTGTGAAAAGGCCGAGTTGACCCTGCTCGATTTCAACGATGAGACGCTGGAACACACGGGCCGGATCCTTGAAAAAATCAAAATGGAAAAGCGGCGGGGCACCCCTATCCAAATGGTCAAAAAATCCGTCAACCAGATCCTAAAGGAAAGCCTCAAGGGTATGGTCGAAGGGGAAGCGGGGAAATATGACCTCATCTATTGCGCCGGGCTCTTCGACTATCTCTCGGACCGCATTTGCAAACGGCTGATGAATTTTTTCTATGAGGTATTGGCGCCCGGTGGACTTTTGGTGGCCACCAATGTGGACGCCTCCAACCCCATCCGCAACATGATGGAATATGTCCTGGAATGGCATTTGGTTTACCGTAACTCCGAACAGCTCAAGCAGCTCAATCCGGATGACGCTCCGCCGGGAAGTTTCAGCGTCAAGTCCGACTCCACTGGGGTCAACATTTACATCGAAGTAAGGAAACCCGCATGAGGCTCAAGGACCTTTCCCCCGAGATCCGCGCGGCCTTCCAGGAGGACGACCGGAAGGTTCGCATCCGCAATTCCATCGCGGGCTGCTGGCTGGCCATCACCCTCATGCCCGCGGGTCTCACGCTGGATTATTTCGTCTATCCGGACCATCTGTGGTTCTTCCTGAAATTGCGCCTCTTTTGCTCGTTGGTGGTGGCTGGGGTACTTATCCTTTATTACACACCGATAGGAAAGAAACACTATCTGGTGCTGGGCCAAATTTGGTACCTGCTCCCGGCTTTCTTCATCTCCTGGATGATCTATGCCAGCGAGGGGGAGTCCTCTTCTTATTACGCGGGGTTGAACATCGTCATCATCGCGGTCGGGTTCATGCTTCCTTGGACCTATAAGGAAAATTTGTTCGGCGGGCTTTCGGTAATGGCCATGTACCTGGGAGCTTGCGCCTTGCACGGCCCCCTGACCTTGAAGGGTGACTTCTTCAATAACCTTTACTTCTTGGTTTTGACCGACGTCATCGTGGTCACGGGGAGCTATTTCTCGGAACAATTGCGCCTGAGCGAATATGTGCTGCGCTACGAGCTGGACAAGAACCGGAAGATGCTCGAGGAATCCAACCGCAAATTAGTGGAATTGGACCAAATGAAAAGCCGTTTCTTCGCCAATATGAGCCATGAGCTTCGCACGCCCCTGACCCTGCTCATCGCGCCACTGGAGATGCTCCAAAGGGAAAAGGGACACCTTTTCGACGAGGAAACCAAGGGCACCGTCAAGACCATGCAGGACAACGCCATGCGGCTCTTGAAGCTCATCAACGACCTTTTGGACCTGGTCAAACTGGAGTCGGGGCGTATGGAATTGCGCCGGGAAGCCTTGAAGATAGGCGACTTCATCCGGGGCCTGGCCCTTTCGGCCCAGGGCGCGGCCCGGGACAAGAGACTCCAGCTGACGACCCGGGTGGGAGAAAGTTTGGGAGTGGTTTTGGTGGATCGGGATAAACTGGAAAAGATCATCTTGAACCTGCTCTTCAATTCGGTGAAGTTCACCCCGATGGGAGGCCGCATCGAACTCTCGGCCTTGGAGGAAGGGAACCAGCTGATTTTGAGGGTGACGGACACGGGCATGGGCATCTCGGCGGAGAACTTGCCCCATATCTTCGACCGCTTCTGGCAGGCCGATTCCTCGGCCCAGCGCAAGTACCAGGGGACGGGCATCGGTCTTTCCCTGGTCAAGGAATTGGCGGAAGCCCAAGGGGGAACGGTCACCGCCGAAAGCCAACTGGGAAAAGGCACGACCATGACGGTCCGCGTTCCCTTGGAGAAGACAGAGGAAACCGTCCCGGCCACTCACGTCGAGGAAAGCCCTAATCGAGCCCAGTCTTCCGAATGGTTGGAGAAGCTCTACCGCCGGGCCGAACTTTTTCCAGCGATGACCCCAACCGCCGCCGCCTTGCGGCCAGATGACTTCGGAAGAGGTAAAAGGCCGAAGGTCCTGGTGGCCGACGATGAGCCGGATATGCTTCGCTTCCTTAAAACCCAACTGGAAAAATTTTTTGAGGTCCTCGAAGCGGTGGACGGCCACCAGGCGGTGGAAAAGGCCCGCCAATTCCTGCCCGACCTTATCATCCTGGACATGATGATGCCCGAGAAGGACGGTATCCAAGCCTGCAAGGAGATCAAGGCGGGCACCTCCACCCAAGCCATTCCGGTCATCCTGCTCACAGCCCGCGCGGACGACGAGACCAAGATGGCGGCTTTGGGGGCCGGGGCCAGCGATTTCCTGACCAAACCTTTTTCCACCACCGAGCTCCACGTGCGGGTGAAGAACCTCGTCGATTCGCACCGGTACCAGATGGACCTGTCCCGCCAAAAAATTGCACTAGAATCGGCACTTGAGCAATTGAAAGAAACGGAAGGCCAATTGGTCCAAACCGAAAAGATGGCTTCCCTTGGCCGCATGAGCGCGGGTATCATCCACGAGATCAACAATCCCCTCAATTACGCGACCCAAGCCCTTTACTTGCTCCGGACGAAAAAGGACCGCCTACCGGAGGATGATCGTACCAAGTATTTGGAGATCGTTTCCGACATCGAGGAAGGCGTGGGGCGCGTCCAACGCATCGTGTCCGATCTTCGGGAATTCACCCATCCGCATTCTTCCGGCAAGGACAGGGTGGAGCTTTTGGAGGTCCTTTCGGCGTCCCTGCGGTTCTTGAGCCATGAGTTGAGGGACCCACTTAAGGTGGAAGTTTCGGTGTCAGCCGACCTCCAGGTTTACGCCGAAAAGAACAAACTGGTGCAGGTTTTCGTGAACTTGGTCCAGAATTCAGTGGATGCCTTGAAGGAGAAGAAGTTCAGGGAGGAGAAACCCTCCATCTCCATCCGGGGCGAGGCCGGGGAAAAGAAGGTCCGGGTTTGGGTGCGGGACAACGGCAACGGCATCCCGCCGGAGAACCTGGGCAAGATTTTCGATCCCTTTTTCACCACCAAGGATGTGGGAGAGGGGATGGGGCTGGGTTTGAGCATTTGTTACCGCATCATACGGGAGCAGGGGGGCGATATTACGGTGAAAAGCGAGCCGGGGAAATTCACCGAGTTCCTGTTGGAACTGCCCGTTCAGGAGCCTGTGGAAAAAGCTTAAAAGGTTGGGTGGCTGGCGTTTGGAAGCCCGGTTTTGGCGGGCCAATGAAAAGGAGATAGGTCATGGAACCTTTTTACGATTACAAAAAATTCGCCGTTCTTTACGTGGACGACGAGGAAAAATCCCTCAAATATTTCAAGGAAACCTTTGGGGACCAATTCACCATACTGACCGCCCCTAACGCCGAGGAGGGCTTCCGGATCCTCAAGGAAAACATCGACCGCATCGCCATCCTGGTGACCGACCAGCGGATGCCGGGGGAAAAGGGCGTCCAATTGCTGGAAAAGTCCCGGCAGATCAAGCCCCG
>CAZLND010000059.1:0-11644 GCA_964560635.1 uncultured bacterium
GTGAAGGTATTCGTCGGGGGCACCGGTGTATTGGTCTTCGTGAGAGTCGGGGTCAAAGTGTTCGTGGGTGTGTTGGTCTTCGTGAAGGTGGGCGTGTTGGCGGAGGAACAAACGAACCACACATCATCGATGGTCAAGTTATAGGCCCCCGTCCACATGGGAACCCAATACATCTGGTAAAGGTTCTGCGGATTGAAAGTGGCGGATCCCGCGGGCTGTTGCTGAAGCTGGCTGAAAGGGATGGTAATGGTCGTGGTACTGCCGGTCGTTACGACCACATTGGTGTTGAATTGGGTGCCGGTTCCCGGGAAAGACTCCATCCCAAAAGCCACCGTGCAAGGGGAAGGCCCGCTGGCAACGTTGATGCTGAACTGAACGGCGTTGATGCTGGCATTCGTGCTTTGGGCGTTATATCCGCTACCGGCCGCGGGCGGGGCAAGCCCCACCAACAGATAAGGCCCCCAGCAGGCGCCACCGATAGTATTGACCGTGGTGATGGTGCCATTCCAATTGGCCCCATAACGGGATCCGTTCAATCCACTGTTCATGTTCGATACGAAAGTATTATTGGCCGGCGTCATCGTGTTACAAGCCCCGCCGGCTGTGGCGAAGGTATCAGCGTAACCCAGGTAATTGGCGTTGTTGGAATTCTCGAAGTTCGTGACCAGGACACCGCAACCCGGAGAGGGCGTGGGAGTCACCGCGCAAGCGGCCCCGCAAACAGTCGTCGTCAAGCAACCCGAGGTGGTGCCGGCCTTGGCCGCGCCCAGACGGGTCCAGATGTTGGTCATGGTGGCGCTCGAAGTGCTGGGCAACCCTTGGCTTAATTCCCAAATGGCCACACCCAGGAAACCCTTCGCGAAAGCCCAGTTCATTTTGTCGCAGAAGGACTGGTCCGTGTCCATGCCATAACCACCGATATTGGCCTCGCAACGGGTGGCGTCATAAGTACCGGTACCGCCGGCGAAAGCCGCCACGTCGGTCGTAAAGCCGCTGCCGCCCGAGTTGCGACCGTAGAAAGGCATTCCCATCACCATCTTGCTATAGGGAACCGTTCCGACCGAGGCGGCGGTATTGGGGCTCTTATTGGTGTTCGTGTTGTACCAGTTGGCGATGATGGAATAGGAATTCAGGAACCCGACGTTGGGATTACAACCATTCGCCTGGGTGAAAGTGGAACCATTGGGTTCGTTGAGGGCGCCTTGCCACTCATCGCCCACCACATTGATGTTCATGTCATACCCGGGGACGGTATACCAATCCACGAGATTATTGCTGGTGGTGAAATCGTAGCCGCAGGTGTTCGAACCCGGCATCAGGTACATGGTCAAACCCTTGCCGGCAAGTCCGGTATGCAGGCTGGTCAGGAGGGCGTCCAAGATGGGCTGTTGACCGCCCGTCGGCCATTCCCAATCGATGTCGGCCCCGTCGTAACCACCGCTATTGATGAGGTTGGCGATGGCGGTGCCTAAGCTGGTGGCTTGGGCCGTGCTGGTGGGCCAGGTGGCCACACCCGCGCCACCGAAGGAGATGTAACATTTGACGCTGTGGGAATGGGCCGCGGCGAGCATGGCCGCGCCATTGGCCGGGGCGGAAGCGGTGGCGCCGTTGACGCCCCCGAAAGCGTCATTGAGATGGGAAACGTCGGCCCAAGGAATGGAACCCGAGACACTTCCCCAATTGGCGTCCTGGATATAACCCACGACCACAGCGGCGGCCGCTTGTGCCTGATTGCAGGTCAGGAAAGCCACCGCGCCGAAGAAGGCGAAAGTTAACTTTAAATTCTTCATAAGCTTCATTTGTAATCCCTGGGCCAGGATCGTCCGGACCAAAACCGTTTTCAGCCGGTTCGCTCGGACCTTTCAAATAAGTTACCGCTGGGCCTATTCCCGTTCTGTAAATTTCCCGACTTTTTCGTCCAAAACCGTTGCCCCCCAAGCGTCTGAGGGCCCATTTGCGCCCTTTATTTGAGCAGGAGGAACTTGCCGACGAGGCGCTGGGCGCCTCCACCCGTGCTGGTGGTGGGCGCTGTGGTGATCACCACGTAATAAAGTCCGCTGGCCAAAAGGTCTCCCGACTTGTCCGTCATCGGCACCCTCGGCGCGCTTCCCATCACTCCCAGCGGGATATTGTCGAAGTTCGCTTCTTGCACCTTGCGGAAGGCCGTCGTGAATATCTCCACCTTCACGTGGGCGATCCCATTTCCCGGAACATAGATCGAGATCGGGTCCCCGGTGGAGGGGTTCGGGTAGATGATCGGCGTCTTGGCCGTTGAAGGTGTCTTCGTCTTGGTGGGCGTTCCCGTGGCTGTCACCGTGGCCGTTGTCGTCACCGTCGAAGTGGAGGTCGATGTGGCCGTGCTCACCGCCAGCGTCACCACCGCCCCGTTCACCGGCGCGCCCGTCACGTTCAAGCCCTTGCCCGAGGTCAACCCATGGCCCGTCAAATCGTTCCCATTGATGACACCCACCGTGTAGCTACCCGCCTGCGCCCCGGAGCCGAAGGTATAGGTGATGAGGTAGGTTTGCGTGGATCCGGCCGGCACGTTCAGGCTCGGCAGGGGGATCGTCGGTGTGTTGGAAGAGGCGAAAGGATTCAATATCGTCTCCAAGAGGACCGGGTTGCCTCCCACCACTTGATACACCGCCAAGGAAGCCACGCCCGTGGCGCTGGAGGCCGTTCCACCGGCCGTCAAGGTCGTTCCCGTCAATTGCACCGTTTCCCCGCTTTGGTTGGAAACATTCAATTCAAGCACCGGCACGTTGCTCGCCCCGCCGACCACTTGGGTCGCGGGCAAGGAGGCTCCCAAGGACACCTGCACCATCGGTTGAGTGGCTGTGTAAGTGGCCGTCGCGGTGGAAGTGGAGGTGGATGTCGGCGTAGGCGTGAAGGTCCTGGTGGAAGTGTTGGTGAAGGTCGCCGTGGACACCGCCGTAAAGGTGGAGGTGGATGTCGAGGTAGACGTCAGGGTGGACGTGGAGGTCGATGTCGAGGTGCTCGTGAAGGTCTTCGTGGGACTGTTGGTGTTGGTGAAGGTGGCCGTGGGCGACAGGGTACCCGTGAAGCTGTTGGTGGGCGTGAAGGTGCTTGTCCCCGTGTTGGTCACGGTCGGGGTGAAAGTACTGGTGGGTGGGACGGGGGTATTGGTGCTGGTCGGGGTATTGGTCTTCGTCGAAGTATTGGTCGAAGTGTTCGTGGGCGGCACAGGGGTATTCGTGTTGGTGCTGGTAGGCGTATTGGTCTTGGTCGAGGTAAAGGTGTTGGTCGGAGGCAAGGGCGTATTGGTATTAGTGGCTGTCGGTTGACCCGTGAAAGTGAGGGTCGGCGTCACTGTCGCAGTGAAGGTGTTGGTGGGCGGCGCGGGTGTGTTGGTATTGGTGAAGGTGCGGGTGTTGGTCGAAGTGAAGGTGCTCGTCGGCGGCACCGGCGTGTTGGTGTTGGTCCGCGTATTGGTGACCGTGAAGGTATTGGTAGGGGGTGCGGGCGTATTGGTGTTGGTGCTCGTCGGGGTGTTGGTCTTGGTCGAGGTAAAGGTATTCGTGGGCGGCACGGGCGTGTTGGTGTTGGTATGGGTGATCGTTGGGGTGTTCGTCGGAGGCGCGGGCGTATTGGTGTTGGTGAAGGTGCGGGTATTAGTGGGGGTGAAACTACTCGTGGGCGGCGCCGGCGTATTGGTGTTGGTGGGGCTGGGCGTGTTGGTGCGCGTATTGGTCAAAGTAAAGGTATTGGTGGGGGCTATCGGAGTGTTGGTATTCGTCGGGGTATTGGTCCTCGTCGAAGTAAAGGTATTAGTAGGGGGTACCGGCGTATTGGTGTTGGTGATGGTCGGGGTGTTGGTGCGCGTGAAAGTATTCGTCGGCGGCACCGGCGTGTTGGTGTTGGTATTCGTCCTAGTGGGTGTGAAGGTGCTGGTAGGAGGCACCGGCGTATTGGTGTTCGTCAGCGTCGGAGTGTTGGTGCGCGTGAAGGTATTCGTCGGCGGCACCGGCGTATTGGTGGAGGTATTCGTCCTGGTCACGGTAAAGGTGAAGGTATTCGTCGGGGGCACCGGTGTATTGGTCTTCGTGAGAGTCGGGGTCAAAGTGTTCGTGGGTGTGTTGGTCTTCGTGAAGGTGGGCGTGTTGGCGGAGGAACAAACGAACCACACATCATCGATGGTCAAGTTATAGGCCCCCGTCCACATGGGAACCCAATACATCTGGTAAAGGTTCTGCGGATTGAAAGTGGCGGATCCCGCGGGCTGTTGCTGAAGCTGGCTGAAAGGGATGGTAATGGTCGTGGTACTGCCGGTCGTTACGACCACATTGGTGTTGAATTGGGTGCCGGTTCCCGGGAAAGACTCCATCCCAAAAGCCACCGTGCAAGGGGAAGGCCCGCTGGCAACGTTGATGCTGAACTGAACGGCGTTGATGCTGGCATTCGTGCTTTGGGCGTTATATCCGCTACCGGCCGCGGGCGGGGCAAGCCCCACCAACAGATAAGGCCCCCAGCAGGCGCCACCGATAGTATTGACCGTGGTGATGGTGCCATTCCAATTGGCCCCATAACGGGATCCGTTCAATCCACTGTTCATGTTCGATACGAAAGTATTATTGGCCGGCGTCATCGTGTTACAAGCCCCGCCGGCTGTGGCGAAGGTATCAGCGTAACCCAGGTAATTGGCGTTGTTGGAATTCTCGAAGTTCGTGACCAGGACACCGCAACCCGGAGAGGGCGTGGGAGTCACCGCGCAAGCGGCCCCGCAAACAGTCGTCGTCAAGCAACCCGAGGTGGTGCCGGCCTTGGCCGCGCCCAGACGGGTCCAGATGTTGGTCATGGTGGCGCTCGAAGTGCTGGGCAACCCTTGGCTTAATTCCCAAATGGCCACACCCAGGAAACCCTTCGCGAAAGCCCAGTTCATTTTGTCGCAGAAGGACTGGTCCGTGTCCATGCCATAACCACCGATATTGGCCTCGCAACGGGTGGCGTCATAAGTACCGGTACCGCCGGCGAAAGCCGCCACGTCGGTCGTAAAGCCGCTGCCGCCCGAGTTGCGACCGTAGAAAGGCATTCCCATCACCATCTTGCTATAGGGAACCGTTCCGACCGAGGCGGCGGTATTGGGGCTCTTATTGGTGTTCGTGTTGTACCAGTTGGCGATGATGGAATAGGAATTCAGGAACCCGACGTTGGGATTACAACCATTCGCCTGGGTGAAAGTGGAACCATTGGGTTCGTTGAGGGCGCCTTGCCACTCATCGCCCACCACATTGATGTTCATGTCATACCCGGGGACGGTATACCAATCCACGAGATTATTGCTGGTGGTGAAATCGTAGCCGCAGGTGTTCGAACCCGGCATCAGGTACATGGTCAAACCCTTGCCGGCAAGTCCGGTATGCAGGCTGGTCAGGAGGGCGTCCAAGATGGGCTGTTGACCGCCCGTCGGCCATTCCCAATCGATGTCGGCCCCGTCGTAACCACCGCTATTGATGAGGTTGGCGATGGCGGTGCCTAAGCTGGTGGCTTGGGCCGTGCTGGTGGGCCAGGTGGCCACACCCGCGCCACCGAAGGAGATGTAACATTTGACGCTGTGGGAATGGGCCGCGGCGAGCATGGCCGCGCCATTGGCCGGGGCGGAAGCGGTGGCGCCGTTGACGCCCCCGAAAGCGTCATTGAGATGGGAAACGTCGGCCCAAGGAATGGAACCCGAGACACTTCCCCAATTGGCGTCCTGGATATAACCCACGACCACAGCGGCGGCCGCTTGTGCCTGATTGCAGGTCAGGAAAGCCACCGCGCCGAAGAAGGCGAAAGTTAACTTTAAATTCTTCATAAGCTTCATTTGTAATCCCTGGGCCAGGATCGTCCGGACCAAAACCGTTTTCAGCCGGTTCGCTCGGACCTTTCAAATAAGTTACCGCTGGGCCTATTCCCGTTCTGTAAATTTCCCGACTTTTTCGTCCAAAACCGTTGCCCCCCAAGCGTCTGAGGGCCCATTTGCGCCCTTTATTTGAGCAGGAGGAACTTGCCGACGAGGCGCTGGGCGCCTCCACCCGTGCTGGTGGTGGGCGCTGTGGTGATCACCACGTAATAAAGTCCGCTGGCCAAAAGGTCTCCCGACTTGTCCGTCATCGGCACCCTCGGCGCGCTTCCCATCACTCCCAGCGGGATATTGTCGAAGTTCGCTTCTTGCACCTTGCGGAAGGCCGTCGTGAATATCTCCACCTTCACGTGGGCGATCCCATTTCCCGGAACATAGATCGAGATCGGGTCCCCGGTGGAGGGGTTCGGGTAGATGATCGGCGTCTTGGCCGTTGAAGGTGTCTTCGTCTTGGTGGGCGTTCCCGTGGCTGTCACCGTGGCCGTTGTCGTCACCGTCGAAGTGGAGGTCGATGTGGCCGTGCTCACCGCCAGCGTCACCACCGCCCCGTTCACCGGCGCGCCCGTCACGTTCAAGCCCTTGCCCGAGGTCAACCCATGGCCCGTCAAATCGTTCCCATTGATGACACCCACCGTGTAGCTACCCGCCTGCGCCCCGGAGCCGAAGGTATAGGTGATGAGGTAGGTTTGCGTGGATCCGGCCGGCACGTTCAGGCTCGGCAGGGGGATCGTCGGTGTGTTGGAAGAGGCGAAAGGATTCAATATCGTCTCCAAGAGGACCGGGTTGCCTCCCACCACTTGATACACCGCCAAGGAAGCCACGCCCGTGGCGCTGGAGGCCGTTCCACCGGCCGTCAAGGTCGTTCCCGTCAATTGCACCGTTTCCCCGCTTTGGTTGGAAACATTCAATTCAAGCACCGGCACGTTGCTCGCCCCGCCGACCACTTGGGTCGCGGGCAAGGAGGCTCCCAAGGACACCTGCACCATCGGTTGAGTGGCTGTGTAAGTGGCCGTCGCGGTGGAAGTGGAGGTGGATGTCGGCGTAGGCGTGAAGGTCCTGGTGGAAGTGTTGGTGAAGGTCGCCGTGGACACCGCCGTAAAGGTGGAGGTGGATGTCGAGGTAGACGTCAGGGTGGACGTGGAGGTCGATGTCGAGGTGCTCGTGAAGGTCTTCGTGGGACTGTTGGTGTTGGTGAAGGTGGCCGTGGGCGACAGGGTACCCGTGAAGCTGTTGGTGGGCGTGAAGGTGCTTGTCCCCGTGTTGGTCACGGTCGGGGTGAAAGTACTGGTGGGTGGGACGGGGGTATTGGTGCTGGTCGGGGTATTGGTCTTCGTCGAAGTATTGGTCGAAGTGTTCGTGGGCGGCACAGGGGTATTCGTGTTGGTGCTGGTAGGCGTATTGGTCTTGGTCGAGGTAAAGGTGTTGGTCGGAGGCAAGGGCGTATTGGTATTAGTGGCTGTCGGTTGACCCGTGAAAGTGAGGGTCGGCGTCACTGTCGCAGTGAAGGTGTTGGTGGGCGGCGCGGGTGTGTTGGTATTGGTGAAGGTGCGGGTGTTGGTCGAAGTGAAGGTGCTCGTCGGCGGCACCGGCGTGTTGGTGTTGGTCCGCGTATTGGTGACCGTGAAGGTATTGGTAGGGGGTGCGGGCGTATTGGTGTTGGTGCTCGTCGGGGTGTTGGTCTTGGTCGAGGTAAAGGTATTCGTGGGCGGCACGGGCGTGTTGGTGTTGGTATGGGTGATCGTTGGGGTGTTCGTCGGAGGCGCGGGCGTATTGGTGTTGGTGAAGGTGCGGGTATTAGTGGGGGTGAAACTACTCGTGGGCGGCGCCGGCGTATTGGTGTTGGTGGGGCTGGGCGTGTTGGTGCGCGTATTGGTCAAAGTAAAGGTATTGGTGGGGGCTATCGGAGTGTTGGTATTCGTCGGGGTATTGGTCCTCGTCGAAGTAAAGGTATTAGTAGGGGGTACCGGCGTATTGGTGTTGGTGATGGTCGGGGTGTTGGTGCGCGTGAAAGTATTCGTCGGCGGCACCGGCGTGTTGGTGTTGGTATTCGTCCTAGTGGGTGTGAAGGTGCTGGTAGGAGGCACCGGCGTATTGGTGTTCGTCAGCGTCGGAGTGTTGGTGCGCGTGAAGGTATTCGTCGGGGGCACCGGTGTATTGGTCTTCGTGAGAGTCGGGGTCAAAGTGTTCGTGGGTGTGTTGGTCTTCGTGAAGGTGGGCGTGTTGGCGGAGGAACAAACGAACCACACATCATCGATGGTCAAGTTATAGGCCCCCGTCCACATGGGAACCCAATACATCTGGTAAAGGTTCTGCGGATTGAAAGTGGCGGATCCCGCGGGCTGTTGCTGAAGCTGGCTGAAAGGGATGGTAATGGTCGTGGTACTGCCGGTCGTTACGACCACATTGGTGTTGAATTGGGTGCCGGTTCCCGGGAAAGACTCCATCCCAAAAGCCACCGTGCAAGGGGAAGGCCCGCTGGCAACGTTGATGCTGAACTGAACGGCGTTGATGCTGGCATTCGTGCTTTGGGCGTTATATCCGCTACCGGCCGCGGGCGGGGCAAGCCCCACCAACAGATAAGGCCCCCAGCAGGCGCCACCGATAGTATTGACCGTGGTGATGGTGCCATTCCAATTGGCCCCATAACGGGATCCGTTCAATCCACTGTTCATGTTCGATACGAAAGTATTATTGGCCGGCGTCATCGTGTTACAAGCCCCGCCGGCTGTGGCGAAGGTATCAGCGTAACCCAGGTAATTGGCGTTGTTGGAATTCTCGAAGTTCGTGACCAGGACACCGCAACCCGGAGAGGGCGTGGGAGTCACCGCGCAAGCGGCCCCGCAAACAGTCGTCGTCAAGCAACCCGAGGTGGTGCCGGCCTTGGCCGCGCCCAGACGGGTCCAGATGTTGGTCATGGTGGCGCTCGAAGTGCTGGGCAACCCTTGGCTTAATTCCCAAATGGCCACACCCAGGAAACCCTTCGCGAAAGCCCAGTTCATTTTGTCGCAGAAGGACTGGTCCGTGTCCATGCCATAACCACCGATATTGGCCTCGCAACGGGTGGCGTCATAAGTACCGGTACCGCCGGCGAAAGCCGCCACGTCGGTCGTAAAGCCGCTGCCGCCCGAGTTGCGACCGTAGAAAGGCATTCCCATCACCATCTTGCTATAGGGAACCGTTCCGACCGAGGCGGCGGTATTGGGGCTCTTATTGGTGTTCGTGTTGTACCAGTTGGCGATGATGGAATAGGAATTCAGGAACCCGACGTTGGGATTACAACCATTCGCCTGGGTGAAAGTGGAACCATTGGGTTCGTTGAGGGCGCCTTGCCACTCATCGCCCACCACATTGATGTTCATGTCATACCCGGGGACGGTATACCAATCCACGAGATTATTGCTGGTGGTGAAATCGTAGCCGCAGGTGTTCGAACCCGGCATCAGGTACATGGTCAAACCCTTGCCGGCAAGTCCGGTATGCAGGCTGGTCAGGAGGGCGTCCAAGATGGGCTGTTGACCGCCCGTCGGCCATTCCCAATCGATGTCGGCCCCGTCGTAACCACCGCTATTGATGAGGTTGGCGATGGCGGTGCCTAAGCTGGTGGCTTGGGCCGTGCTGGTGGGCCAGGTGGCCACACCCGCGCCACCGAAGGAGATGTAACATTTGACGCTGTGGGAATGGGCCGCGGCGAGCATGGCCGCGCCATTGGCCGGGGCGGAAGCGGTGGCGCCGTTGACGCCCCCGAAAGCGTCATTGAGATGGGAAACGTCGGCCCAAGGAATGGAACCCGAGACACTTCCCCAATTGGCGTCCTGGATATAACCCACGACCACAGCGGCGGCCGCTTGTGCCTGATTGCAGGTCAGGAAAGCCACCGCGCCGAAGAAGGCGAAAGTTAACTTTAAATTCTTCATAAGCTTCATTTGTAATCCCTGGGCCAGGATCGTCCGGACCAAAACCGTTTTCAGCCGGTTCGCTCGGACCTTTCAAATAAGTTACCGCTGGGCCTATTCCCGTTCTGTAAATTTCCCGACTTTTTCGTCCAAAACCGTTGCCCCCCAAGCGTCTGAGGGCCCATTTGCGCCCTTTATTTGAGCAGGAGGAACTTGCCGACGAGGCGCTGGGCGCCTCCACCCGTGCTGGTGGTGGGCGCTGTGGTGATCACCACGTAATAAAGTCCGCTGGCCAAAAGGTCTCCCGACTTGTCCGTCATCGGCACCCTCGGCGCGCTTCCCATCACTCCCAGCGGGATATTGTCGAAGTTCGCTTCTTGCACCTTGCGGAAGGCCGTCGTGAATATCTCCACCTTCACGTGGGCGATCCCATTTCCCGGAACATAGATCGAGATCGGGTCCCCGGTGGAGGGGTTCGGGTAGATGATCGGCGTCTTGGCCGTTGAAGGTGTCTTCGTCTTGGTGGGCGTTCCCGTGGCTGTCACCGTGGCCGTTGTCGTCACCGTCGAAGTGGAGGTCGATGTGGCCGTGCTCACCGCCAGCGTCACCACCGCCCCGTTCACCGGCGCGCCCGTCACGTTCAAGCCCTTGCCCGAGGTCAACCCATGGCCCGTCAAATCGTTCCCATTGATGACACCCACCGTGTAGCTACCCGCCTGCGCCCCGGAGCCGAAGGTATAGGTGATGAGGTAGGTTTGCGTGGATCCGGCCGGCACGTTCAGGCTCGGCAGGGGGATCGTCGGTGTGTTGGAAGAGGCGAAAGGATTCAATATCGTCTCCAAGAGGACCGGGTTGCCTCCCACCACTTGATACACCGCCAAGGAAGCCACGCCCGTGGCGCTGGAGGCCGTTCCACCGGCCGTCAAGGTCGTTCCCGTCAATTGCACCGTTTCCCCGCTTTGGTTGGAAACATTCAATTCAAGCACCGGCACGTTGCTCGCCCCGCCGACCACTTGGGTCGCGGGCAAGGAGGCTCCCAAGGACACCTGCACCATCGGTTGAGTGGCTGTGTAAGTGGCCGTCGCGGTGGAAGTGGAGGTGGATGTCGGCGTAGGCGTGAAGGTCCTGGTGGAAGTGTTGGTGAAGGTCGCCGTGGACACCGCCGTAAAGGTGGAGGTGGATGTCGAGGTAGACGTCAGGGTGGACGTGGAGGTCGATGTCGAGGTGCTCGTGAAGGTCTTCGTGGGACTGTTGGTGTTGGTGAAGGTGGCCGTGGGCGACAGGGTACCCGTGAAGCTGTTGGTGGGCGTGAAGGTGCTTGTCCCCGTGTTGGTCACGGTCGGGGTGAAAGTACTGGTGGGTGGGACGGGGGTATTGGTGCTGGTCGGGGTATTGGTCTTCGTCGAAGTATTGGTCGAAGTGTTCGTGGGCGGCACAGGGGTATTCGTGTTGGTGCTGGTAGGCGTATTGGTCTTGGTCGAGGTAAAGGTGTTGGTCGGAGGCAAGGGCGTATTGGTATTAGTGGCTGTCGGTTGACCCGTGAAAGTGAGGGTCGGCGTCACTGTCGCAGTGAAGGTGTTGGTGGGCGGCGCGGGTGTGTTGGTATTGGTGAAGGTGCGGGTGTTGGTCGAAGTGAAGGTGCTCGTCGGCGGCACCGGCGTGTTGGTGTTGGTCCGCGTATTGGTGACCGTGAAGGTATTGGTAGGGGGTGCGGGCGTATTGGTGTTGGTGCTCGTCGGGGTGTTGGTCTTGGTCGAGGTAAAGGTATTCGTGGGCGGCACGGGCGTGTTGGTGTTGGTATGGGTGATCGTTGGGGTGTTCGTCGGAGGCGCGGGCGTATTGGTGTTGGTGAAGGTGCGGGTATTAGTGGGGGTGAAACTACTCGTGG
>CAZLND010000060.1:0-8717 GCA_964560635.1 uncultured bacterium
CTGTTCATGGAGCGGGGTCAGGCCCGATATCCCTTGCCAAAGGTTCTGGTCGGTGAATCCCAAGCGTTCCAAGACGAAAAGAAACCAAGGTAGGAGAAGGGCCAGGGTGGAGTAGAGGAGGCTTTGCCGCGCGGGCAGGACGGTGGTGCTGATGGCCAAATGAAAGAGATAAAAAAGGAGAAGGGGATTCTGGACACCCCCGGTGAAATGGAGCATGAGGGTCAACAAAAGAAGGTCCGCCGCCATTTGAAAATGAAAAAGCGGCTCACCCTTTTGGGCCAAGAGGGCCGTTGGGAGCCCCTTGGATTTCACCTTTTCCCAATAGGCCCAATAGACCGCGTTCAGCAACCCCAAAACACCGACACAAAGCGCCAATGGGCCGTAGTGGATGTTCACCGGCACCAAGAGGGGCGCGACGAGGACGATGACAAGCCCTCCGGCGACCGCTCCCCAGCGAAGGTTGATGAACCAACTCAACCGTTCGACCCTAATTCGTTGTTCGAAGGCCGCCACGTTATCCTCCCGGCAAAGTTTGGTTTCGAACCAATCATCTCCAATGGGGTTTTTCAGGGTTATGACATAGCTCATATTGGTCCCTCGAAGGGGTCCCCTATCATCCTTACAGTGGTAGCGGGCCGGAGCTTTCTCGACTTCCTTAAATAAGGTTCCCGCGCCAAAAGGAGCTGCTCATGACACGCAAGATCAAAGACCTGACACCCCAGGAAGTCTTGGCACTGGCCATCCGCATCGAACAGGCCAACGCCCTTCGCTTGCGCAATTTCGCCTTTGCCTTCCAAAATTACGACAAGAACGTGTCCGGGCAGTTCGAGGAACTGGCTGGCGAGGAAGACAGTCATGAGAAATGGCTTCAGGCCCGGTACAAGAAAATGTTCAAGGGCCCCCTTCCCCTGGTGGATGACCTCGAGGTCGAGGGAATAGCCGACGCTATGGAATGGGATGATTCGGAGTATTTGGTGTTCGACAGCTTGCGGGCCGACCACGTCTATCACCTGGCCATGAAAGCGGAAAAAAAAGCCAAGTCTTTTTATGAGAAGGCCCAAAAGACGACGAAGGACAAGGGCCTAGCCAAGCTCTTCGAGGAATTGGCCCAGATGGAAGAGGGGCACACCGGCTGGCTCGCGGAAAAGATCGAAGCCCGCCCCGTCACGGGTGTCCGGAAAATGCTGTATCTGCTGAAGCCCTGAGATTTCATTACCAAACCAACCGCTTCCTTGTTCATGTTTTTTAGGGATCATCCCCAATAATCTTGATCAGCTATGACGTGGCTCATATAGCCCTGGTGTCACCATCCTTATCATCGCCACAACTCCCCTCTTGCGGGGAGGACGATAAAGATCCTAAAAGGAGGCGGACTTGCTTACCCACACACCAAAAACGGCCCTGCTAGCGGCAATTGGAGCCTTATGTCTGACGGTATCGCCGACCCTGGCTTTACCAAGCTTCTCGCGACAAACCGGCATGTCCTGCGCGGCCTGCCACACGGTTTTCCCCGATTTGACCTCTTATGGGCGGGACTTCAAGCTCAAAGGTTACACGGCGGCCAATACCGAAGATTTGAAGGATGGGTCCGACGACACCGGTTATCGCCTGCAAATGAACAATGCGCCCCCGATTGGGGCCATGCTTCAGATCTCGGATACCTTTGTAAAAAACCCGGCTTCCCCCGGCGCCGATCTGGGCTCGGACAACAACGGAAACCTGGAGTTCCCTACCCAGTTCAGCTTTTTCTACGCCGGTCGGATCTCGCCCAAAATGGGGGCTTTCGTCCAGGTCACTTATGATTCGGCTTCGGGCGCCTTCGCTATGGACAACACGGACGTGCGCCTGGCGGACAGTTTTAAATTGGGTAGCACGGACCTGGTATTGGGTCTGACCGCCAACAATAATCCAACCGTACAGGATGTTTTCAACACCATCCCGGCCTGGAGCTTCCCTTATTCCGGGAACAACTCCGGTTTCGGGGCGCCGGGCATGACCCAACTGGAAAGCCTGGGCGGGAACGTGGGCGGGCTGGGCGGATATGCTTTCTGGAACGATCTCCTTTACGCTGAGATCTCGGCCTATCGGTCCGCTCCACAGGGTTTTGGAGGGGCCGCGCCCGGCAGCTATAACGCCATGCAAGGCTTCACTCCTTACTGGAGAGTGGCCCTGACCCAGGATCTTGATAAAAATTCCATCGAAGTCGGCGCTTTTGGATTGGATGAACATGCCGTTCCCAATGGTTCCGCCCGTCCCGTCGGACCACAAGACCACATAACCGATGTGGGTTTTGATGGACAATACCAATTCGAGGACAAGGAAAACATCTTCACCTTGAAAGGGAGTTGTATCTGGGAAAACCAAGTCCTGGATTACGCCAACGGTGTGGCGGCTACAGCCACCAACCCCACCAACACCCTCCAATCCTTCAAATTGGATGCCACCTATTATTACGACCGAAAGATTGGGGCCACGGTAGGTTATTTCTCCACTTTCGGCACGGCCGACTCGGGGCTTTATCCCACTTTGGACGGCTCTGGAAATCCCAGCGACGCGGCGAACACCCCTGATACGGAAGGCTTTATTTTGGAGGCCAATTATGTTCCTTGGTACAACACTAAATTCGGCTTTCAATACACTTATTTCACAAAGTTCAACGGTTCGGAGAACAATTACGACGGCGCTGGCCGCAACGCCTCCGACAATAACACCTTGATGGCCATGGCTTGGTTGATGTACTGATCCACAACAAATCTTCTCTCCAAAGCCGGGACCTCCCAAAGGTTCCGGCTTTTTTGTTTCATCGACTATTTCAAAAGGTCCATTGATAAGCCGCGTAACCCAAAAGGACATTGACGGGGTTCACGATGTCGCGGCCCAGGGACAGCATGAAATGATTGTGTTCGTCCCGATCAACGATGAGGCCTAGGTTGAACCCAAGACTGTCCAGTCCGCCCGCGATGGCCGGGGTCTTGAAGAACAATTCCCCGCCCAGGGTGAAGGTCTTGGAAAGTTCCCTTTGCGCCTCCCAGCCCAGGAAGACCCAATCTTGGTTACCCGCGCCCGGATTGACCCAATAACCGCCGCCGCCATAAGTGGTCCAAGGTCCCCAGGTCTTTTGGATCCAAAGGGGGAGATACAACTGCAATTGGCCGCTCCCCAAACCTTGAGAGGCATTCCCCGTGGGTAGTTCGACGATGGGGAAGGTGGTAACGTGAAGAGTGTCGTCGTCCGCCTTCAAGAAACGGTATTTGATCCCCACTTCCGTATCACCCGTACCCGAAGTGGTCGTTTGACCATTGGGCGCGTTGAAGGTTCCGGTGATGATGGTGTGGAGTTGGACCTCTGGGAAAGCGCCGTAATTCACTTCGATCTGGCCCGTACCCGCGGAGCCCATGGAGGTCTGGAGATAGTTGCCAGCCACATAGAATTCCCAATGCTGGAAATCCACGGGATCCGGGTCATCCGTCAAAAAAGGCGGTCCCGCCCAAACTTGGCCGCCAAGGGTCAACAGGATCAACCCGAGCCACTTGGCCCCAAAACCCTTTTTTCGCATGCCGTTCATCCACTCGAATTTGCGCACAGGATAGGCAGCCTTCAAACGAAATGGAACCACCGCCGGATGAACCTCCGGAAGGGCTTCTCCCGAAATCGTTGCGGCTTCAACCATTCGAAACGTTTCTCCTTGAAACTGAAGGCTTCCTGGAGTTTGTGGCGTTCCCCCAGCGTGGTCACTTCCTTGGCGGTGATGAAAGCCAGGTAATCAGCGATGGCGTTTTCCAGCTTGCTTCCCTGTTGGTGATACCCCAGGAAAAGGACCAGCAGGAAATAAACTCCCACGTAAACAAGATAGCCTTTTCCCCACCGGGTAGCGGTCACAAGCCGGGTGAATTCCCCCAAAGAAACTTTAGGCCGCCGGGAATGAATGACTTCCTCCACGCTCCAGATCTGCATAAGCCCGCCCAAAGTTCCCAGGAACAAGCCCCCGGCCCAATAGGCCCACTGGACCGGACGGTCCAAAAGATACATCGCGGCGAATATCCCAAAACAAAGGAGGATGAAGAAGATATGGAAGTGGGATTTCAGGGCAAAGGGGGTGAAAGGCGTCCGGATCATGGTTCCATCCTACCCTACCCCCGGCCGGATTTTATGACAGCTGTCATAACGACCCTGCTTGCATGACGGCATAATCACGGATATAGCCATCTTGCACGGAGGATCCCATGAATAAGCCGCTCTTCCCCCTATCCCTATTCTTCTGTTTATTCGCCCTTATCCCATCCATCCTTTGGGCCTTCCCAAAGGATGAAACCCTGGCCGACCACGTGGGCCCCGCCTTGCGCATCACCCGGGCTGAACCCGAAAAACGCCTGGTCTTGAAGTATGGCAGCCGACTTTGGGTGACCGGTTCCACCTCCAAACGGTCTTTCACATTGGCCGCCCGCGTCCTCCTGGGGTCGGCCATCCTCAAAGCCCCGCTGAAGCCCTTGAAAGGGAGGGCCTCGCTTCTTTCCGTGATCAAGACCCAGGGAGTGCAGGCCATGAACCTGGTGATCCCCGTCGACCAGCTCAAGTCCACTGACCCCAAGATCACCGTCAGCCGCGATTACACGTTGGTCGGTCCTTATTACTCGCTCAAAGGCAAGGACAACGCGGTCATTCAATTCCGATTGGAGGATGAAACCTTGGCCGAAAGCCCCAAAGCTGGGGTCCATGCCCTCAAAGCCGGCGGGAAACTGTCCATCGCGGGAGTGACCCGGGATATCCAACTCGAGGCCAGATCCGTTTTTGCCGGCGACCAAGTCCACCTCACCGGGGTCTATCCCGTTCGTTTGAGGGATTTCAACATCCCTTCCCCTTCCGAGGTTTGGGGAAAGATGGATCCCTCGAACGCGGTGGAAGTCCATTTCGACCTGTTGTTCGGCCCGGAAGGGCCGGCCAAAACAAAACCATAAAGGAGACGGGCCATGAGCAAAACCAAAGTCCTTAAGAAACAGCCTTTGAAACATCCGATCGATGAGAAGCTCCGCAAAACTATCGAGGAAACCGCCTATTACCGTTGGCTCAACCGCAGCGCGGATCACGGCCTGGATGTGGACGATTGGCTGGAGGCCGAGCAAGAAGTGATGCAAAATGTCTACGACCGCGACCCCGAGGACTGAATTGGAATCGAAGATCCTGATCGAATTTTTTCGCCGTCAACATCAGAAGTGGAAGGACCGGGCCAATGGCACGAACCCGCAGGCCCAGAATAACGTCCATCTATTCGATCAGAACGCCCAGGAATATGATGAGTGGTTCGACCAGAACCCGGCGGTGTTCGAGTCCGAATTGGCGGCCCTAAAAGAATTGATCCCCAAAGAAGGCCAGGGCCTGGAGATCGGCGCCGGAACCGGCCGTTTTTCCTTTCCGCTCGGGGTACAAACAGTGGTGGAACCCGCCTCTTCCATGGCCGCCATCGCCCGCAAAAGAGGCCTGACCGTCCATGAGGCTTTCGCCGAATCCCTTCCCTTCAAGGATAATTCTTTCGATTTCGTCCTAATGGTCACGGTACTTTGTTTTGTGACAGACCCCTTGCAGGTCCTCCAAGAAACCCGGCGTGTCCTCAAACCCGGCGGCTCGGTCATCCTTGCCTTCATTGATAAGGAAACCCCCTTGGGCAAGACTTACCTTTACTCCGAGTCCAAATACTACCGATTCGCCCATCTTCATTCGGCCAGGGAAATGATGGACCTTTTGGAACGGGCGGGTTTTAAATGGCAAGATTCCCGCCAGACGCTTTTGGCCGATCCCCAAACCCTTCAAGTTCCCGAAAAACCAAAATCTGGTTTCGGCAAGGGTGGCTTCGCTGTCTTTTCCGCCCAAGCGATGAAATGAATGGAACGGTCTCAGCGGAACCCGGCTCAGGCCACTACGCGGATGGTCCAATAGTCGCTGGAAAGCCCCGCTTGGATCAGATAGCTGTAGGGCATCAGGAAATAGCCCTTCTGGCCCCAAGACGCGCTCCAGGAATTGCGCACGATGAACATTTGTTTGTGGTCGTCGTATCCCACCGCCATCACCGCGTGTCCCCCCACCGCCTGCTCGTTGGTCGAGGGCATGGGCACGATGCCGGTCTTGGCCACTTGCGGACCCTCGAAACTTTCATAGACCGTGAACCCAAAAACAAAAGGATAACCTGAAGCCAAGCATCCCTTCATTTGGTTCAGGTCGCGCGTCACCCTTTGGTAGGAAAGGGCCCGGTACTTCACGGCGTCCTGGTAGCACTTGGCGGGCGGTTTCACGGCGAACTTGGCGATGGCATAGGGCCATTCCTTTTCGGGGCAGTCGCCTTGCTTGGCCACGCTCTTGATGCCGTCGCGGATCTGGGCGCCGCTGTCCTCGCCCGCGGTCCCTTCCATGGCCCTTTCGTTGTAATAGATGAAAAGCCGGGAGGGCATGAAGATCTCGGACAAGTTCTGTTTCATCTGGTCGAACTCGATGGCGGCCGCGATGGCGTTGGCCGTACAGCTTCCCAATTGGCCCTGGTCATAGATCGCGGGACATTGGGGGCGCAGGTCCATCTTGGCCGGCAGGACGCCCCGATAGGGCATGGCGGCGGCGTAAAGGAAGTCCCGGTGGTCCGGCAAGTCCGGGATCCATCCATACTTTTTGATCTTCCGATTTTGGATCGTGGCTGTTTTCATCATCGCCTCCTGGGATTCGGGTAGTGAAGGAGTCGATTTTAAAAACCAAAGGAAGAATTTTAAAGTTAAATGGGGATTAAAATTTTAGAAAGGACACTATTCGTGCAATTATCGTTTCAAGGATGAACGTTTATCCTACTTCGGTATCGGTGAGGAAGGTCCCCAGGGCATCGATCTTGAGCAATTTGTAAATGCTCTTCTTCAATTCCATCAAGGACGCGGGCTTGTTGAAGAAAGTGGTGGTGTTGTAACCCTGGGCGGTGAAATTCTCCACCACGCCCGAATAGACCCCGGACACCACCAGCGCCGGGATGTCGGGGTACTTTTCCCGAAGGATCGCGAAGAGGTCCATCTTGTCCATTCCGGGCATTTGCAGGTCCAGGACCATCAGGTCCACTTTCCGCTGGCTCAGCTTCTCCAGGACTTGGTCCGCGTTCTCGCAGAGGATGATCTGGAAGCCGTCCTTGGAAAAGGCTTTTTCATAGATCTTTCGAATGGGGGGCTCGTCATCGGCGAACAAGAGCGTGAAGTCGGAACATTTCATTTTGAGCCTACCCTTTTGGAGTGCGAAAGAATCATGACCTCAGTTTACCCTAAGTCAGCATTGGCCGGGAACGGCGCCCGATCTCGCCCTCATTTTTTCTTCGAGGGAAGCCGAAACGTCCTTCCCGCCACCATGAAATTTCCCATACCCCGGTGATGCAGGGTCCGGGGGTTCTTTTGGGCCGGATCGATCCAGGCCGCCACCGCCCTCAATACAAAGAAATTGTACTGACGGACCATCTTCCGGTCGGCCACCTGGCATTCGATATTGGCCCAGCAATTGGGCAGAAGCGGCGCCTCCACCAACTTAGCGGGCAAAGTCTTCAGCTTGAACTTCTTGAATTTATCCGTATCCCGGCCCGAACAATTGCCCACCCCCACCACGGTTTTGGCCATTTCCACCGCGGGCACCGCGATCACGCATTCCCCCGAGGCCTTCAACAAGCTGAAACTATGGTTCCCTTCGCTGAGGACAAACCCAATGAGGGGTGGCTCGAAATCCATCATGGTGTGCCAGGACAGGGTCATGACATTGGGCCCGTCTTTTCCCGCGGTCGTCACCAGCACCACCGGTCCCGGCTCCAACAGGCGATAGACCCTCGAAAGCGGGAGGGGTTTCATTCGGATCCTCGGACTAGGCCGGGCATGATATCCACCCTTCATCCCGTCTAAAATTTGAACGACTTAGGTTTGAGCTATTTTCCCAAAAACTCAAGGAATCTCCCCGGGTTCCTCGTCCCCAGGGTTCTCTTCCTCGATCACTCTCCGCTCGTCCTCTTCGATCTCCGCCTCATCCGCTTCTTCCACGCGGAGCCGCTCGACCCTCCCCCGGATCGTGGTTTCATCGTCTGCCGGTAAATCCTTTTTTCGTTGATCGAGGCGGGCTTCCGCCTTTTTTTCCTTAGGCCGCACGGACTTTGTTTTCGGGTTTTTGATCTTGGGTTGTTTCTTTTTTTTCATGTCGGCCTCCTTGGGCTTGGCGGTTTCCATTCCACCTCTGAAAATAAAAGAGGGTCGATTTTTACTTTTAAGATCATCCTTTGGTTTTGTCAAAGCGCGAAAAAGCTCAGGCCCGCTTTGACGGGCAGGAAAAGACTGGGGCTGTCCGTCCAAGGCCCGCCCGCGGTCGAGAAATTCAGGTCCAAACGGGTTTGAACATAGATGGCCGTGTCCTTCGCCACGACAAAGAGGACACCCAGACCCGGCGAAAGCAAAGGGTTCGTTTCACGATGGTCGACCAATCCCAACGGACTGGTCGTCAGGGAGTAGGTATTGACCGCTAACCCCGCGCCCAGGATCAGGAAAGGCCTGACATTGCCGGACCCGAAGTTGTACCGGGCCATCAGAAGGATGGGGGAATAGATCCATTCCCCGGCCGCGCCCCCCAGGGTTTTCTCGTCGCAGTCGTAGTAACCCACATCCGCGGAAAGGCTGAAGGTACGGTCGAAACGATAACCGACCACGATATCCCCGCCCACACCCGGGTCA
>CAZLND010000060.1:8727-11553 GCA_964560635.1 uncultured bacterium
TCATAAAGTGTCCCCACCGCATGGCTAAGGGGAAGGATACCCCCGGCGTCCACTTGTTCGATCCATCTTTGGTCTTCTTGTAGTTGAGATGTCCCGGCCAGCTTGTCTGCCGAAGCTTCAGCGTAGGCAGATGCGGCTGAAACCATCAAAAAAGTCATCACGGTAAAAGCTATGGTCTTTTTCATGACTAGCCTCCAATCCCTCAACTCCATTTTACCGGGCGGGGGAAAAGGCTCTATGACCTGGGACAGAGAGAAATGGGCAACCGTTATCATCAGGCCGGCTTTTTCGGGGCCATCCGCCCATGAATCGAACATAAAAAAAGGCCAGTCAGGTTTTCACCTAACTGGCCCCTGCCATGAGGCTTCAAGCCGAGTGGCGAGTCTTGGGTGGGCCAAAACTGGGACCAACCCCTTTGTTTCGTCATTTGGTGAAATAACGGTCCTTATCGGACGGAAAATCGGTTTCGCCCCTCACGTCCTGGACGACCCCTTCCTCGTTCATGTCCACAACGATCCGCTTTTTATAGGTCACGTTGTAACTACGGTCAATTATTCCGGAAGACACGGTCACCTTATCCGTTTTCGATTTCTCCCGGTAGAAATAGAGCCAACGGTTCTCGGCGCCGGGCTTACTGACCTTCATTTCCCTTTCCGGCTGGCCGAACATTTTGACGAGTTCGTCCTTGGTCGTCCGCTGCCGGATGATCTTATCCTTGGCCTCGAGGAAATCGAAATTCCTCAAATTCTTGTCCTCAAGCTTGGGTATTCCGTCTTTGCCATAAGTGCTGGTGTAGAAATAATCCTCCACCCTTCCGGTCTTATCAAAATCAACTTCGAGGGTCTTCGCGTTGGCGCCCAAGGCCGAGCCGCTGGCATAAAGATAAACCCAGGTGGTCACGATCTTTTCATCCCCAAAATGCACCCTTTTCTCGGTGAGCGTTTTGGTGTCGATCTCCTTAACGGGGCTCCCCAGTGTCTCCCGGGCTTCCGCCATGGTCGTTTGACCGATGGTGAGCCGGTCGGCGTCTTGAACCTGAAAATCCCGGCCTAGGGTGGCGCAAGAGCTTAAAAGAGCTCCCACACCGAGGATGAGCAGGAAGGCGGGCCAATTGCGGCTGAAAGTCCCAAAAGAAGTAGGTTTCATAGGAATGCCTTTCGAAAGTCGGTCTTGTTGCGCATTATAAACAAAAAAGGCCGGGCCGCCCCAAGGCAGTCCGGCCTTAATTTAGAACTTAGTTCGCTTGGACCTTCGCAAAAAGCTTCGGCCCACAGGTCGTCTTACCCTTTCCCCTGTCTGGCGTAGCCTTGGCGAAGCCAGATCGCAATGACAGCGGAAATTGCGACATGGCCAAGGTTTTATTGCGCCAATGGTTCGACTCCCTTGGGATCGCTCACCACTTCCTTATTGGGCTAGCCTTTGAGCCGCGCCTCCGCTGCCCGCCGTTGACGTCCCATAACCATCAATGATGGTCGTGATGCTTCCATAACTGCCGCCACCCAATCCCACCGTGCTCATGTTGTGGCACATGGCGCCAGCCAGGCCGCTGGTCGGGACCTCAATGGCTTGGGACAACGAAACCGAGGTATCCGAGGTGAAGAAGCAATAGATGCCCAATCCATAGGCGCTATGGCTGGTCACCGTATCGGCCACCTTATAGGAAGCGTACCCATTCTTCGAGCCGTTCATCCAACTGCCCTGGTTCGGCACGTCATAGGGCTCTTCGCTCTGGTAGAAATACACCCTGCCCCCATTACCGTTCCAAATGGACTGATATTGTTGGAAGTGCTCGCAGGCCAAGCCGTAGATGATGACATTGTTGCCGTTCACCACCAGGCCGTTCTGGGCCGTGTTCGACGTCCAACCCACCCCATTGCTATGGTCGGCGCGCCAGATCCAGAAGTTATCCCCGATCACGTTGCTGCTGTTGATCTGCAGGCTCACCACCGCCTTGCCCACCGCCGCGCCGCCGATACGGAAGAACAGGTCCGACAAGACCGTCGGGTTGGTTGTATGGCTGGCCGAGCTTCCGGTCGGGCCCACTTGAAGAAGAATGGGCGAACTGGTCGCGCCCGCGTCGAACAGGATGCCGGCGATGATGACCCCATCCACGTCGGCCACTTGCATGGCCGTAGTGCCGTTCTGGGCCAGCAAGGTGGCGATGCCAAGCCCCAGCACCACCGTATTGGGGTTGTTCACCTGCAAGGGCGAGGTCAGGTTGTACACGCCCGGAGTTAAAAGCAGGTTCTTCCCCGCCGCCAGCGCCGCGTTCAGGGTGGCGGAATTATCCGTCGCCGCCTGAGCGATATAGAACTGGCTGATGGGAATGGCCGTGCCCGCCGCGCTTCCCGACGACCAGCTCGTTCCCGTGCTATTGGTACGGAAGGCCGGCACAAAGACGCTGTAGTTGCCGTTGCCGTCGATCTGAAGGAACGGTTTTTCCCGGGACATGGGCGTTTGGCTGATCGCCGTGTTCGGCGGGTTCGGCCAGCCCGACCCGCTTGGCTGGTTGATGTTGCCGACGAAGACCATGTTCCAGTTGGAACCGGCCCAGCTTCCCCATTGGTTATTACGGGAAAGCCATTGTTGCTGACTGCCCGAGTTGACCTGGCCATCGATCAGCGAGTCGCCCAAGAACCCGCCGCTGGACCAAGCTTGCGAACCAGTGGTTTCGCTCAAGACCAAGTTGCCCTTGATATGCATGCGGCGCATGGGACAGGCCTGCGAGACCGCCCACTTGTTCGTGCCGCCGCTGGGGGTAACGGCCAGATTCTCGGTCGATTCCCAGAAATTACAGGTGGCGTTGCCATTGGCCAAGGCCGCGTT
>CAZLND010000061.1:0-11362 GCA_964560635.1 uncultured bacterium
CAGGTTATAGGTGATGGTGTTCCCCGTCATGGCCGAGGTCTGCGGCGAGGTCTTCAAGATCTCGATATCCGGAGCCGGGGTATTGGTCATGCTGGGCGTAAAGGTAAAGGTGCCCGTGTTGGTGGCCGTAAAGGTCACCGTAAAGGTTTTTGTGTCAGTGGCCGTGTGAGTGAAAGTCGGGGTTTTGGTGGACGTAGGACTGTTGGTGGAAGTGAAGGTGTTCGTGAAGGTCCTTGTGTTGGTAGGCGTGAAGCTGTTCGTGGAAGTTTTTGTGTTGGTTGGGGTGTGGGTATCCGTGGGCGTATTGGTCGAGGTCGCCGTGCTAGTGAAGGTCCTCGTGTTCGTCGAGGTGAAGGTATTGGTGAAAGTCCTGGTATTGGTGGGGGTATGGGTATTTGTGGACGTATTGGTAGGAGTGAATGTATTAGTGAAAGTTCTGCTGTTCGTTGGCGTAAAGCTATTCGTGAACGTCTTCGTGTTGGTAGGGGTATTTGAGGGGGTCAAGGTGCCGGTCGGGGTCAGGGTTGGCGTGGCGGTTTTGGTGTTTGTGGGCGTGAAGCTATTCGTCGGGGTATTAGTGCTAGTGAAGGTATTCGTGAAGGTCCTGGTGAAAGTAACAGTGGGTGTGTTCGTCGGGGTAAAGCTGTTGGTCGGCGTGAAACTATCCGTAGGCGTGTTGGTGCTGGTGAAGGTATTGGTGAAAGTCCTCGTGAAAGTAGCCGTGAACGTGTTCGTCGACGTGAAGCTATTGGTGGGCGTATTCGTGGAAGTGGGTGTGTTCGTATTGGTCAAGGTGTTGGTGAAGGTCCTCGTGTTCGTCGGCGTGAAGCTATTGGTGGCGGTAAAGCTGTTGGTAGGAGTATTAGTGTTGGTCCGCGTATTGGTGCTAGTAGGCGTCAACGTGAGCGTCGGCGTATTGATAAAGGTATTGGTGTTTGTAGGGGTGTTCGTGTTCGTTACCGTGTTGGTGGAAGTGGGTGTGTTCGTATTGGTGAAGGTATTCGTGAAAGTCCTCGTGAAGGTGGCTGTAGGTGTGTTGGTCGAGGTGAAAGTATTAGTAGGCGTGAAACTATTGGTGAAAGTATTCGTAACGGTAGGTGTATTGGTGGGCGGCACGGTCCCCGTAGGGCTATTGGTGGGCGTAAAGGTGTTAGTAGATGTATTGGTCTTGGTGGGTGTGGCGGTGTTGGTCGCAGTCGCCGTATTGGTGAAGGTCTTCGTGTTCGTCGACGTGAAACTATTCGTGGCGGTGTTGGTGAATACGGCTGTATTGGTGCTGGTGAAGCTATTGGTCGCCGTGGGCGTGTTGGTCGGAGTCCCGGTTTTAGTGAAGGTCGAGGTGGGGGTATGGGTGTTACTGAAGACGAAGGTGGCTACCGAGGTTTGAGTGCTGTTAGGGGTATCGGTGGGCGTATTGGTATTCGTGGGCGTGTTGGTCTTGGTAGGGCTGTTGGTCGACGTCGGCGTGAACGTCGACGTGTTCGTATTGGTATTGGTCTTGGTGTTAGTGGCCGTATTGGTGACGGTCGGCGTATTCGTCGATGTGAACGTCGACGTATTGGTGAATGTTCTCGTAGGCGTAAAGGTGTTCGTCGGCGTATTGGTTGGCGGCGCGGTCCCCGTGAAGGTATTGGTCGGGGTCAAGGTGTTGGTAGGCGTGCTGGTCTTGGTGGCGGTGAAGCTGTTGGTCGATGTTGAGGTCGCGGTACTCGTGTTGGTCGAAGTGGATGTAGAGGTGTTGGTTCGGGTCGAAGTACTGGTGGATGTACTTGTGGAAGTGCTCGTTGAAGTGGCCGTGGAGGTCGCAGTCGAAGTATTCGTGCGCGTGGAAGTCGAGGTACTGGTTGAGGTGGACGTGGAGGTCCGTGTCACGGTGGCTGTTGCCGTCGCGGTACTGGTCGAGGTCGAGGTGCTTGTGGAGGTATTGACCGAAGTTGACGTAGAAGTCGAAGTAGAGGTGCGGGTCGCGGTGGCCGTTGCCGTCGAGGTGGATGTGGAAGTACGAGTCGCGGTGGCGGTGGCCGTCGCGGTCGAGGTGCTGGTGGAAGTGCTCGTCGACGTCGAAGTGGAGGTCCGTGTATTGGTGCTGGTGGACGTGCTGGTGGAGGTTGAAGTGACCGTGGACGTGAAGGTTCTCGTGGAGGTGCTAGTCGAGGTACTGGTGGAAGTACTAGTGGAAGTGCTGGTAGATGTCGAGGTGGAGGTTCGAGTGGCGGTATTGGTGGAAGTCGACGTGTTGGTCGAAGTATTGGTCTTGGTGGGGCTGTTGGTAGGTGTGGACGTCTTGGTCGGGGTGAAGGTAGGCGTAAAGCAGGAAGCGCCGATGGTGAAGGCCACGCATTTTTGGTCGGTCAATAGGGTATTTCCGGCGCAGTCGATGGTCGCATCGTTATGGCTTTGGATGCCTACCACCAAACTGTAGTTCCCCGGAGCGTATCCCGCCAGCAACCCAGTAGTATTGAGCGGAATGGTTCCATTCGTCCCCCCGCTTAAACCGCAAGCAGGATATAGGGGAACAGTGGAAAGCCAAGCCGTTTGACAAGTTTCAGTAGTTCCAACACAGAAATGGAGGCCTCGGAATGTGGGAAACCCACCTGGATTACAACCCCCGATGGCCGGATTGTAATAGTAGTCGGTCCCGCTTTGCTTCCTTACCCCCCAACCCTGATCAGAAACGATGATGTCCTGGAAGTCGCTCATGTTCCGGGTGCCTTGAAGGTAATTGTTGTTTCCATAGGGGGACTTAAAGGCGCAGGCGCCAGCGGGCATGATGGCCATCAGTATCGTGAAGTCACCCGCGCCCGCCTTACAGTCCGATATCTGCACATCCAGCGTAGCCGGACAACCCGGCGAGATGATGTTCTTGCTCAAGTTGATCTGGCAGATGTTCTCTTCCTTCACACCGCATCCGCTGGAAGCGAGCGTGGCTGTGGCCGTCGGGGGGGCCGTATTGGTCTTGGTGGGAGTCGCGGTGGGCGAACCCTTCGTGGGTGTCTTGGTGGGGGTACTAGTTGGGCCCAAGCTACAACCCGGGTTCGGACTCCAGGTAACCTGAAAAACACCGTCCGTCGCATAGTTCGGATCCAACGCCGCCGCGGCGGAAGGATCCAGGTCGATGGAATGGGCGCCGTGCAGTCCCACACAACCCGGACACTCGTCAACCACTTGGGCCAGGATGGTCACCCCACCTCGGGAGATGGCCACGCACTGGTTGCAATTGACCACCGAACCCAAGTCGGCGGTATCCATGGCAACGATATATTGATTCGGAGAATTACCTGACTGGTTGGTGCAACCCGGGAAACTGTTCCCTGTACAAAAATAAGTCGAACTACAATTTGAAAAGTAATAGCTGACATTGACCGTGAAAGATTGGGCATGAGCGGAAGTGGGAAGGGTCCAGCTGAAAATCGTTATGAGGAAAAGAGCAAAAAAATGGACAGCCCAATCGATACTTTTTGACCGGGTAAAAGCGGATGGAAAGGCGTTGGAAGGCGAGGTCTGCTTTTTAAAATAACCGGCGCGAAAAATAAGGCTTGGCTTCATTGTTTTAACGCTTAATTTCGATCTTAAAAACGATTTCATCAACCTCCTAGGTGAACCGGTCAAACCAACCGGCTGATTGAGAATAGGTCCATAGCCCCCCAGGTTGATGTCATATTAATGCTGTTTTGATGACATTTTATCGAAATTCATAAAAGCGCTTCCACAGAAGAGGCGACCTTTAACCCAGGGGAAAGAAGCCCAATAGAACTCCCCCCTTGATCCAATCGAACAAATATTTTTGATCGGAATGACGAGCTCGTTCCATTCCCGAATGAACTTCATCCGGTTGTGAAACAAGAGGACGAACTTTCACTTTGATCATCGTGAACTCAAAACGAGAGCTTTCTTCAAGCAATTCCACGGTTAAAAGGACCCCGGTTTTATTGACAGCCCCCCTGCCCTACTCTAAACTTCTTCGAAATCCTTTGTTTTTGCCGCCCGTTCAACCTTTCCACTGGAACCGAAATGCTCATTTCTTATAACTGGCTGAAGAATTATGTCGCCCTCAAGGAACCCGTCGAGTCCGTGTTGAAACGCCTCATCCAGGCCGGAGTGTCCGTGGAGGGTGTCCGCCACCTGGGCAAGGACATTACCCACGTGGTGGTGGCCGAACTCCTATCCGTTGAGAAGCACCCCCAAGCTGACCGGCTTTCCCTCACCAAAGTGACCGATGGCAAAGAGACCTTCCAGGTCGTCTGCGGCGCCAAGAACATCGCCCCGGGCCAAAGGGTCCCATTAGCTAAGGTCGGCGCGTTGCTTCCCGGCAATTTCGAGATCAAGCCCGCCAAGATCCGGGGCATCGAATCCTTCGGCATGCTTTGCTCCGCCAAGGAACTGGGCCTGGCGGAGGACGCGGAGGGGATATTCCTCCTTCCCGCCGACGCTCCCCTGGGCGAGAACTTCCTTCACTATATGGGACTGCCCGACACCCTTTTCGATCTGGAGATCACCCCTAACCGGGCCGACCTCCTCAGCCATTTAGGTGTGGCCCGTGAAGCCGCCGCTCTTTACCACACACCCGTCAAGCCACCCCATGTGAATAAGATCAAGGAAAGCAAAAAACCCATTTCTAAAGCGGTCCAGGTGACCATCGAAGCCAAGGACCTTTGCCATCTTTACACCTGCCGGGTCATCGAAGGCGTCCAGGTCGGCCCTTCCCCCCGTTGGCTGGTGGAAGCCCTGGGCAAGATGGGACAGCGCTCCATCAATAACATCGTGGACATTACCAATTACGTTCTCTTGGAAATGGGCCAGCCTTTGCATGCCTTCGACCTGGGCCAGCTCCAAGGTTCCCAGATCATCGTTCGCCACGCCAAAGCCGGTGAGAAGCTTCCCCTTTTGGACAATACCGAGCGCGAGCTGAAGGAAGAAATGCTCGTCATTGCCGATGCCAACCGCCCCGTGGCCCTGGCCGGCATCATGGGCGGCTCCAATTCACAAGTGACTGGCATCACCCAGAATATCCTTTTGGAATCGGCCCTCTTCCTACCCGGCTCGGTTCGCAAGACCGCTCGCCAGCTCTCCATTTCCACCGACTCCTCTTACCGTTTCGAGCGGGGCGTCGACCCCCAAGGCGTCGAGGCTGCTTTAGAGCGGGCGACCTCCCTCATCCAAGAAGTGGCCGGCGGCGAAGCCGCCCATGGCATCGCTTCCGTTTCCACCAAAACCATCAAACCCGTCTCCATTACCTTCCGTCCAACACGGGCAAATGACATGCTGGGGCTCGACCTGTCCCCCGCGGCCCAGATCAAGGTTCTGGAAAGCTTGGGTTGCGAGGTCACAGGCGAAAAGACCGCTAAGTCCTTGAAAGTACAGGCTCCCAGCCATCGTCTTGATCTAAAGGAAGAGATCGACCTCATCGAGGAAATTGCCCGTGTCACCGGTTATGACCAAATTCCCGTCCAGGCTCCCGCCATCTCATCGCACCTTTTCACCGGCAAAGCCCCTTCGGCCTTCGAACAGCCTATTCGCGGCCAATTCCACCAAAACGGCTATTTTGAGGCGGTCAATTCCAGCTTCCTCGCGGCTGACTTCCCCAAAAAGTTGAGGGCTGGCGCGGATCATCCCCTCTCCCATTTCCTGGAAGTGGCCAACCCCATCGCCGACGACCAAAGGGTCCTGCGGCCCACGCTCTTGCCGTCCCTGCTGGCCAATGTCCAGTCCAACTTGGCCCATCAACAACAAACGGTCCGGCTTTATGAACTCAATAAGGTCTTCTCCCCCGCCCCGAACGGTGGGGTCGCCGAAAGGGTCCAGGGCGCCGCGGTTTGGGCCGGTACGGCGGGCGAACCTTCTTGGACCAACCCGGAACGCAAGGCTGATTACTTTGACATCAAGGGTTTGGCTGAGGGTCTTTTGGAGCAATGCCGGGTGGATGGAGCCGTTTGGGAGTTTGGTTCGGGGTTAGCTCCCTATCTTGCGCCGCAATCCTTCCGAGTGAAGAACTCCAAGGGAGAACTACTTCTTTGGGGCGGCGCCTTAAGCCCCAAAGCCCTAAAAGAATACGACATTTCCGGCCCCTGCCAGGCCTTGGAGATCGACCTGGAAGTCTTGGACCACACGGCCGTCAAACCGCTTAGCTTCAAGCCCCTTCCCAAGTTCCCCTCCGCTTGGAGGGACATTGCCGTTGTGGTTCCCGATGGTGTAACATCAGCGCAAGTACTGGCGTCCATCGAAGAACAGGGAAAACCCCAGCTCAAACAGGTGCTTTTGTTCGACCTTTACCGGGGCCCCAACCTGCCTCCGGGCGTCCGTAGCTTGGCTTACCGCCTGCACTTTCAGAACGAGGAACGCACCTTGACGGACCAGGAAGTGACGGACAAGATGGCCCTTATCCTGGAACACTTGAAAACGAGGTATGCCATTGCCCTCCGGTGAACTATTCCCCGCCTCTAAAGATCCCCATATCTATTGGGAAGAACTGGAAAAACGGATCAACCGCCTTTTGGAAGGCATCGTCCAACTCCGCAACGCCAATCGCCAGCTCATGAACGAGAATGAGGTCTTGAAGAAAAAGGCCCGGGATTCGGGCGGTGACATGGACTCCTCCTCTGAAGAGCTCCAAAAACTCCGCAAACAATACGCCGAGGCCCTGGAAGACCTGAAACAAGTGAAGAACAACCTGGAACGAATGGAATCCCTGGCGTCCGAGTTGAAACTCGAGAAGAAGGCCTGACATGAGCGAGAAAAAATCCGTCACCGTCACCATCTACGGCAACGAATACACCCTTAAAGGTGAGGCCGACCCCAACTACATCGCCGAATTGGCCAAGTTCGTGGACGCCAAGATGAGCGAGATCGGCAAGAAATCCTCCGCCCCCGCCGCCAAGGTGGCCATCCTCGCCTCCATGAACATCGCCGACGAGCTCCACCGCTTGGAAAAGGCCAAGGCCGAGAACCTGAAGCTCATCGAGACCCTTGAGAAAAGCCTGCTGGAGATGAAGAAATCATCCGACGGTTCCCTGAAACACACCATGGAACTAAAGGAGCAGGTCGACAAATTCAAGGCCGAAGGGGCCGATGTCCGGAAAAAAGTCGAAGAAGCCCAGGCCGAAGCCGACAAGGCCAAAAAAGAACTGGAAGAAGGCAAGAAAAAGACCGATTCCCTTCAACCCGAGATGGAAAAGCTCAAGAAGGAATTGAAGGAAGCCCAACTGAAATCCGAGGATCTCTCGAAAGAAACCGACCGGCTCAAGTTGGACCTAGCCAAAGCCAAGCCCCAATTGGATGAGTTGAAAGAGGATATGGACGCCGCGGAAACCTTGAATGACGAGGCCCAAGCGGAGATCAAGGACCTCAAAGCCAAGGTGGATCATTTGAACGCCGAGATCACCAAGGCCAAACAAGCGCCCGCCGCGGCCGCTCCGGCTGAAGAGGGGATGAATATCCTCCCCACCCCGGACAAACTCGCCGCTCTCTTCCGTAAGATCGACGCGATTTTAGAATAAAGTCGCTGACCGACTCCACCCAAGACACAACCAAAACCGACATCTAGCGCCAAGACGCCAAGGAAGACGAGGACTTTGTCAGTGGATCTATTTATCCTATTTCCGTTTACCCAAAGTAACATTGGTTTTCTTGGAGTCTTAGCGTCTTGGCGCTGGCTTTGGGTGTGAAGTTACTTCTCTTTACCCGATCTTGACGGGCTTCACCTTCCAAATATCGCCGCAATACTCTTGGATGGTCCGATCGCTCGAGAATTTCCCCATCCGCGCCACGTTCAAGATGGCCATCTTGGTCCATTTGGCTTGGTCCTTGTAAACCTCGGCCACCCGGCGTTGACAGCTCACGTAATCATCGAAATCAGCCATCAACATGTATTCGTCCTGGTTCATCAAGGAATCATAGAGGGGTTGGAAAAGTCCCGGCGTCTCAGGGGCGAAGAAGCCGCTTGCGATAAGGTCCATTACACCTTTCAGTTCAGGTGATTCGTTGTAATAGTCCCAAGGCTTGTGCCCTTCCTTCTTGCGCTGGACGACCTCTTCGGCTTTGAGCCCGAAGATGAAGATGTTCTCGGCCCCCACTTCCTCCAAGATCTCAATGTTGGCGCCGTCCAGGGTCCCGATGGTCAGGGCGCCGTTCAAAGCGAACTTCATGTTGCCCGTACCCGAAGCTTCTTTCCCAGCGGTCGAGATCTGCTCCGAAAGGTCGGTCGCGGGAATGATCTTCTCGGCCAAGGACACCCGATAATTGGGCAGGAAAGCCACGGTCAACTTGCCCCTGATCTGGGGATCCTGATTCACAACATCGGCCACGGCGTTGATGAACTTGATGATGAGCTTGGCCTGGTGGTAACCGGGCGCCGCCTTGCCGCCGAAAAGCACCGTGCGGGGCACGAAGGGCGCGTCCGGATTAGCCTTTATCCATTGATAAAGGTACACCACATGCAAGGCGTTCAAGAGCTGGCGTTTGTATTCGTGCAGACGCTTTACCTGCGTATCAAAGAGCGAGTTCACATCCAGGGCTAAGCGTTGTTCCTCGGCCACTAGCTTGGCCAGTTTCTCCTTGTTCTGCTTCTTGACCTCGCGCCACTCTTCTTGGAATTTCTTATCGTCGGCAAGTTTCTCCAGTTTCTTCAAATGGGAAAGGTCCGTTATCCATCCATCGCCTATGCGGTCGGTAATAAGGCCCGCCAACCCCGGGTTGCACTTGCGAAGCCACCGGCGCTGGGTGATGCCGTTGGTCTTATTGTTGAACCGCTCGGGAAAGAATTCATAAAAGTCTGGCACTACCGCCTTCTTCAGAAGCTCCGTGTGCAGGGCCGAAACCCCGTTCACCGAATGGCTTCCGACGATGGCCAAATGGGCCATTCGCAGATGGGTATCCCCTTCCTCGAACATGGACATGCGGCGCAAGCGGTCCGTGTCGCCGGGGTGCTTTTGAGCCACTTCCTGCAGGAACCGGGCATTGATCTCCTGGATGATCTGGAGATGCCGTGGAAAAAGACGGCCGAACAGGGACAACTGCCACTTTTCCAGCGCCTCAGGCAAAAGGGTATGGTTGGTATAGCCAAACAGGGCCACCGTTATGCCCCAAGCATCGCCCCATTCCAACCCCTCCACATCTAGCATCTGCCGCATGAACTCGGCGATGGCGATGGTTGGGTGGGTGTCGTTCAGTTGGATGGCCGCCATGTCGGGCAGGATCTTGAGGTCGGTATGCTCCCGCTTGAAGCGCCGCAGGATGTCCTGGATGGAGGCCGACACGAAGAAATACTGCTGTTTCAGCCGCAGTTCCCGTCCTTCAGGACTGTCGTCATTGGGGTAAAGCACCTTTGAAATGGACTCGGTCTCGGTCTTCTTGGAAGTCGCGGCGTAGTAATTTCCCTTGTTGAAGAAATCCAGGTCGAATTCCTCAGTGGCCTTCGCCGTCCAAAGCCGGAGGTTGTTCACGGTCTTGTTGCCGTAACCGGGGATCGGGGTGTCATAGGCCTCGGCCAGCACGTCGTCCGTATCCACCCAATCGAAGACCATCTTACCGTTGCGGTGCTGGCGCTGGACCGCGCGCCCGCCGAACTTGATGCGGTAGGTATATTCGGGACGGGCCTTCTCCCAGGCGTTCTCGTGGGTCAACCAGGCGTCGGGCTCCTCTACCTGGTAGCCACGCACGATCTTCTGTCGGAAAATACCATACTCATAGCGGATGCCGTAGCCATAGGCGGGTATCTGCAGCGTGGCCAGCGAATCCATGAAACAGGCCGCCAACCGCCCCAGGCCGCCATTGCCCAATCCCGCGTCCGATTCGGCCTCACGTATGTCTTCTAAGCTCAACCCCAGGTCTTCCAGGGCCTTCATCACCTCGCCCTCGACTTGCAGGTTGATGATGGAATTGCCAAGGGTTCGGCCGATAAGGAACTCCAGCGACAGGTAATAGACGCGCTTGACCTTCTTCTCGCGATAGGTCTTCTGGGTGGCCACCCAATTCTCCACGAGACGATCGCGAATGGCATAGGCCAGGCTCAAGTAGCGGTCATAATCAGTGGAGGTCGTGTTTTCTTTGATGAGCCGGTATTTCAGGTTCTCCTCGAAGGATTTGCGGAAGTCCTCGGTCCGAAGTCCCTTATAAAGCTCGTATTCAGCTTCGCCATTCGTGACTTTTTTTCGGTGAGTAGCGGTCTTAGTGGAGTTGGTCTTTTTCATTTTCACCCTTCACTTCATAGTTCGCGTCAATGGCCGACGGATCAGAGAACTTTCTTTCGTGAGTCGCCCGGGGGAATGCCTCTTTATCAAGGGAAGCGGGAGAGAGCAAAAGACGAAGCCCCATGGCTCCAATGGCCACCGCTCCCACGGCAAGGGCCAGCATCAGCACAAAGGGGATCAAGGCCAGGGCCGCCAGCGCCAGGACCGGCACCACCCACCGGGGCATTTGGAACGAACGGACTTCCACACGCATCATCGGCACACTTCCTCTTTAACTGGAATGGCCCATATTTTCTTATAGGCGGGGTCAATTCTCAACCCAAGAGTTGGGGATACATTGTCATAACTATTCGCTGTCATTGCGAGGAATGACCCGCGAATAGCGGGTCGTTTATGACGAAGCAACCTCAGTTTAAATACGCCTTATAACCCAAGCCGAAAAGATAACTGGGGTTGCCACGTCGGCAAACGCCCCGATTGGGGCGCCTCCTCGCAATGACAACTATTAACAAATCCGTAATTAAGGAACTCGCCTTGACAAAGCTTGGAGGAGTTTTAGAATAACTGAAGCCCTTCTGCGGTGTTCGACCTTGGGGTGGGAAATTTTGAGCCACAAAATAAAAAGCGGGTGTCTAAAACCAAACGGGGATAGTCTTCTTCGGAAGCAATGAACCGCTTGATCGGGCGCCCACCTTACTTAATGTAAGGCCTCAAAAGAGTACCATTCTGACCGGCACAGGCGGGGGGTTTTTTTATTTCCCCACATCAGCACAAACCCTTCTGCCCTGTTGTTTTTTCCCGCCTTTGATATCATCATTGACCCATGGACTTATTCGAATCCGCCGCTGAAGGTTCCGCCGAACGCCCCTTGGCCATCCGCATGTCCCCGCGCAGTTTGGAGGAGTACGTCGGCCAGGAACATCTCTTAGGCCCCGGCAAATTGCTCCGCCGCCTGCTGGAATCAGGCCGCATCGTCTCCATCATCCTTTACGGTCCCCCCGGCACGGGCAAAACCGCCTTCGCCCGGTTAGTAGCCCGCCGCACCAAGAGCCGTTTCGTGGCCCTGAACGCCGTCACCTCCGGACTGGCCGACCTTCGCAAGGTCTTCGACGAGGCCGCCGACCACAAGAAGCTTTACCAACAGTCCACCATCCTCTTCCTGGATGAAATCCACCATT
>CAZLND010000062.1:0-11198 GCA_964560635.1 uncultured bacterium
ACATGCGGAGACTGGTCAAATGGTGATTCTTTGATGGCGCGTCCAAAGAAAAACAATGTAGCGCCCAAGTGACGACCCTCCGCCTCAAGACCCCGAACCTGTCTGCCCTGGTGAACCAACTTTCGGGCGGTAACCAACAAAAGGTGGTCTTGGGCAAGTGGCTCATGATCCGACCCAAGGTCCTTTTCTTGGACGAACCTACGCGAGGCATTTCGGTGGGGTCCAAAGCGGAAATTTATGAATTGATGGGCCGATTGGCCGCCCAAGGGTTGGCGATCGTTTTGGTTTCCTCCGATCTGCCGGAACTTTTGGGCCTTAGCCATCGGGTCTTGGTCTTGAACCAGGGCCATGTGACGGCCCAATTAACGGCGAAGGAAGCCACGCCGGAGAGGGTGCTTGCGGCCGCGGCCTTGAAGCAGTTCTAAGTTCTTAGTGCTTAGTTTTAAGTTTAGGAAAAAATTTTTAATCGAAGATTAAAAATTTCATTAACTCAAAACTCAAAACTTCGAACTTAAAACTAAAGGATCGTTATCAAGTTACTTAGGAGAATTGCATGGAAAGCTCTAAATTGAAATTGGTGATCCCCTGGCGGGCGCTGACCATGGTGGGGGCCTTGCTGTTGATATGGGTCGTCTTTTCGGTCGCGACCCACGGTCTTTATTTGCAACCGCGAAATCTTTCCAACCTCATGCGGCAAATGTCCCTCACGTCCATCCTGGCGGTGGGGATGGTGTTGGTCATTGTGGCGGGGCAGATCGATCTTTCGGTGGGGGCCATGACCGGCCTTTTGGGGGCTGTTTCGGCCCTTTTGTTCGTGGATCACAGTTGGCCTCTTTGGGGCGCCATCCTGGCGACGCTTTTTTTAGGCGCCGTCTTGGGCCACGTCCAAGGCCATCTGGTGACTTGGTTCAATATCCCACCCTTCATCGTGACCTTGGGCGGCATGCTCATCTTCCAAGGGGCTCTCTTGGGTATTACAGGAGGGGTGGCGGTCAGTCCCACGCCGGATTATCTCTATATCAGCCAAGCCTACTTACCGCCGACCATCGGTTGGATTGTGACAGCCGCTCTTGGCTTGTGGTTCTCGTTCTTGGCCCTGCGTTCAAAGGGGCAAGCCCGATTGAAGTGGCTGGTCATGATCCTGTTGGCTTGTGGTTTGACCTGGGTAATGAACGCTTACGAAGGAATCCCCTTGCCGGGGCTTTTAATGCTGATCCTGGCCCTCGTTTTTTCCATCGTGGCCAACCTAACACCCTACGGCCGGCATCTTTACGCTATCGGCGGGAACCGGGAAGCGGCTTTTTATTCGGGCATCAATATCAAACAACACCTAGTCTTGGTTTTCACACTCATGGGAGCTTTATGCGGCGTGGCGGGCATTGTTTTGACGGCCCGGGTAGGCGCGGCCTCCTCGGACGCGGGGCGCATGATGGAATTGGACGCCATCGCGGCGGCGGTCATCGGCGGGACATCCCTGATGGGCGGGCGTGGAACGGTATGGGGAGCTTTGCTCGGGGCCCTGGTCATGGCCTCGTTGGATAACGGCCTATTCATGATGAATACGGAAGCCTTTTGGATACCCATCATCAAGGGCGGCATTTTGGTGATCGCGGTGGCCCTGGACATGATGGGCCGTAAGTCGAATTAGTCTGTTTTCACGGTTCGAGTTCAACTCGGGGAATGATCGAGCACTATTTCTTCCGGTTGAAGAAACCCAGTATCCTGCTGGCGAAATCATCGGATAGGCCGAACCTGATCTTGAGCAGGGAATAGAAATGGATAGCCATTTTATCCAACCAGATGAGGGGAATTTTTAAGGTTTCTCCCGGCCGGGCGTGGTAGTTCGTGGAGCGGACCTTCACGTGATGGCTTTCCAAAGGCGTGTAATAGTAAAGGGCCAGGCTCTTTCGAGTGACGTCGGGGGGGCATTTGAGTCGGTCCGGGAAACCGTGGTGTGAGCGTTGATCCGTGTTGAAAATGAGGGCCCTGTTCAAGATGGGAAGCACTTTTTCCTCGCAACGTTTCATGTTCTTGTCCCATAGCTCGAGACTTCCGTTCCACTCCTCTTTCCAGCCTTCATTTAGATAAAGGATAAGATTTATCCGACGCCGCCAAGGGTAGTAATGGCTCATGGTGAAGTCCGCGTGAATGTTCAGGAAACCATTGGTCTCCGATTGGTGGAGCCCGCCGCCTTCCAATAAAGGGTCGGCCAATAGGCCGGAGATGCCGGTGAGTTTGGACAGGAACCCTAGGAATTCGGGTGAATTGAGCTCATCGGCTAATCGTCCGAGTAAGGGTGGGAATTCCTGCCACTTGGACTTGCCTAGTTTGTTTTCGTTGAAGTGCTTGTACTGGATCCAAGAGGTCTCCCGCGGTTTGGGGAACTCGTTCATGGCTTCCTTTGCCACGGCCTCTTCCAAGAAAGAATCCAAAACAATGTGGGGATAGGGCGAGGCTTTTTGGTACCGTTCCGTCAATGAGTTCAATTGCGGGGTCCAGCGTTCGTGGGGGAAAAGGCGGGTGGATGGCATTTCGGGCCCTTCTTCAAAAGACTGGTCCGAAAAGATGGACCTTGATCTGGCCGCTAGGTCAGAACCTGACGATGGCGCTGGCGGCTCCACCCAAGGCGACGGAATCCTGCAGGTTTGGCAGGCTTCTCGTCACGAAGGAAAGGTCGAGGCTAAGAAAGGTCCTTTCGTAGCCGAACCCGAAAGACCAGAGTTGGGATTGGGAAATGTCATCATAAAAGGTGCCGAACCGTACAGCGATGAAATTGGCCGGATAGTATCTTTCCAACCCGAACCGCCAATGGGTCTGCTGTTGTGACCAGGAAATCTCGCCTTCCAAAAGGATGTCCTTTCCGGGAGGGTCCAGGAGAATGCCCAACTTGGTAGCGTAGGGGAAGGGGGACTGGAGGGTCACACTTGAGGAGGACCCGGGTATCGGTGTTTCCGCCCCGGTTGTGGGATCCAAGTTAAAGGATTCTTGTTGGGCCTGCCAGCTGAAGCTGGATTGAAGGTTCTGGAACATCATCCCGAATTGCAGGGAATCGGTGATTTTCACCATGAAGCCCCCGTCCACGCTCAGCCCCAGGCCGGAAGTGGAAGTGGTTCGGGTGTATTGGTAACCCGTAGCGCTGCCCTGTGTGAAGGTGCCCGTCAATTGGTCTTGCCGGTATTGGAGACCATCGTGGTACTTCAGGCTGGCGCCTACCGAGGAAAAGGAAAAGGTGCCCAAGGGGACTTGGGTGGCGTAACTGACGATGAGGGTCCCGACTTGTTGGGTGGTTTGCAAATAGTTCAAACCATAGGGGTTTGCTCCAATGGAACCGTTGTCCCGGTCGTGGAAAAAGGCCAATGAACTTTGGGAAGCGCTATAGTCCAAACGCTGGTCATACAGTACGCCCCCAACAACGTTGGTGTAACCCACTCCGAAAGTGCCAAGATATTGTTGGCGGCGGTTGATGGGGTCTTGGGAGGAACCTTGGGCGTTCGAGGGGTTGAATTGCAGGATGGCTGTGCCGGCGTTACTACTGTCCAACACCGAGAGGCCCGATCCTACCGTCCAGCCCGAGGGGGAACCGTTGGGAAGCGCGAGCGCGGCCGGGTTCCAATAAAAGCCGAAGAGGTCCGTGGGAGCGGCGGTGGCGGCCCCGCCGATGGCGAAACTGCGGCCGTCTTGAGCCAGTAGGCAAGCGGGTAAAAGAAGGAGAGATAGGAAGACCGGGAGGAAAAATCGGGGCTGGATCGCCTTCCGAGTTTGGGGACCGTTCATGCGGTTATCTTACCCGCTGCCCCCGCTCAAAATCAAAATAATTTCCAAATACGAGGGTGTTTTAGATAGCTGTCATCGCGAGGAGTGCCGCGCGAATAGCGGGGTGGTTACGACGTGGCGACCTCAGTTTAAATAAGCCTTTTCCCAAGGAGGTTGTTTTGGAACTGGGATTGTACGTTGGCCCTTCGGGTCAAGTATGGTTGGCCAAAGGCCAACTACTTCAAGCCTGTCATGAACGACCGCCTATTCGGCGGTCATTCCTCGCAATGACAGCAGGAATTTGAATCAAGTTTGGTGGGCATTATGCCCTTTGGAACGAAAGGGGGCCTTGTTACAATCGGGCCATGAAGAGAGTCAAATCGAAATCCCCCCCTTCCTCCGTTCTTTGGATGTCCCCTTGGATCAATTTTGTCTGGTTAGTGCCCGCGGTTTTTGTTTGGACTTGGGTGCAATTTTGGCACGTTGAAAAGGGTGATGCTTTTTCTTTCTTGGTCTTCGCGAAGGGGCTGGCCCTCCTGGGGAGCGCCGCCACGGTCTTTCATCTAAGCGCGCGGGCCTTCCGGGGTTTTTCCTTCCTGGGGTTCCTGCCCTTGTTATGGTTATCCGCCTCAAAGGCCCAATGGGAAGTTTGCGCGCCCCAGGGCTTGCACCAATGGTTTTGGCTCATCCTTTTTTTGGGGATGGAGATCCTGCTTTTGGCCCGACCGGACGGCAAAAAACTATTCGCTCTTTTCGCGCCCCTCTGGGGTTTGTTGAGTTGGTTGGCCCCTTTTTCCTTCCTGATACCTTTGTCTTTCTTGACGGCCACGCAAAAGCGGTTGAAGCGTCCCCAATGGCTTCGTTTGGGCGGTTTGGCGGCCGTGGTTTTTTATTTCGTTCTTTTGCAAGAATGGAATAGGGTCCGGTTCGATTGGCTGGACCTCTATGACCTTTTGATCACCAAAAAATTCGTGGCCTTTCTCCTGCTGGGATGGTTGGGCGGAGCGGCTTTTCCGGTCCGCGGCGTTTACCGTCACGCCATAGCCCCCTTGTTTTGGCTGGCCATCGGGCCGTTGTTCTTGAACACGGGAGGGGACCCGGCCGGGATCTTTCTTCTCCAGTGGACCCTTGTTTTCTTCGCTGGTTTTGGTTGGGAATCTTTCCGCCGGGACTTGATGGACCCGACTTGGCATGGGCGTTTGGTCTGGTTGGCCTTGGGGTTGGCTTTTTTAGGAGGGGTGGTTTAGATGGACCTTCTTGAAATGACCGGACAGGCTTGGAACTTCCCGCCAATCCTCTCGGGATCGGTCAAAAGGTTTTAACCTGACTTTTTTGTCCTTGTTTATTGGGCAGACACCCCGTTTCGCCGCTTTTTTCCCTAATTCCTTTATGGTAAACTCCGGGAGTTTCCCTCGGCCAAGAAGAAGCTTTATTCGAATCCAAAAAATTGGCTACCTTCGAAGGTATCAACGTCTAAATAACGAGTTGTTCTTGGCCGTAACTTATGGAGGCGATCGATGAAATCCTGTTCTTACTTCCTGTTTTTCCTGGCCATGCCGGCCCTCATATTGGCCGACGCCCCCAAGCCCAATGGCCTGCCCGTCGTGGGTGGCGTCTCCGCTCCCGGCGTTGTTGCCCCCAATGGTAACCCCGTAGCCGCCGCCCCGGTTGTCGCGGCTTCCTCGCCCACGCCCGTGGTGGACATGGCGAACGCCCCCGAGATCGTCTGCCCCCACCCCAATTTCGACTTTGGCACCGTGGACGAGGGACCGGACATCACCCATGAGTTCCATTTCCGCAATAAGGGGAAGGGGACCCTCAAGATCAGCAACGTGGGAACCTCCTGCGGTTGCACGGCGGCCGTTGCCGGCGACAAGGAAGTTCCCCCGGGCGGAAAAAGCGTGATCAAGGCCACCTACCACACCAATGGGCGGCCCGGCCACGCCACCAAGATCATCACCGTCACGAGCAACGACCCGAAGAACCCCCAGTACCAAATGAAACTCGACATGACCGTGGCGCGGGACATCGATGTCCAACCCGACCGCATCTACCTCTATAACATCCATCACGGTCAAGCCAAGGACACTCCTGTCACCATCCTGGGCAAGGCGGGGATGAAGTTCCACATCATTTCGGCCGAGATCACCAGCACAGCCAAGGTCGTGAGTGTCACGACTCCCGTGGAAGTCACGGATGATAAAGATGGACGCAAGGGCGGAACTTTCACCGTCAGCCTTCCGGCCACCCAACCCATCGGCGCTTTCACCGATGAGATCACGGTCAAGACGGACAGCAAGAAGAAACCCACAATCACCATCCCCGTCCTGGGCGAGATCGTCGGCAAGATCCAATTCAACCCCAAGCAATTCACCTTCCAGCCCCACCAGGAAACTCCCGTTACGGTGACCTTCAATGTGGAGAACCCCAAGACCTTCGTTATCCGCAGGGTGGAAACCGAAAAGCATTTGGTAAGGGCTTATGTCGAGAAGAACCAGAACTATGGCGGGGACCAATACACCGTGGTCATCAAGCCGGCGGGCAATCTTCCGGCCGACAGCGACGGCAAGGATAAGGTGACGGTTTGGACCAACGATGATGAGCAGAAATCCGTGACCATCGATATTCAGGTGAATAAGTAAGGGCGAATGACGGCCCGAGGCAAGTGCGGTTGGGACTGGGTTTTTCAATCTAACATCGATCAAAGGGAAGGTTCGATATGGCGACACCAGTGACACAAGCGGACGCGGGTTTAGAGGATATCATCGCGACGAGCACCTCGATCTGTTCCATCGAGAATGGGGTGCTGGCTTATCGAGGTTACAACATCGACGAGCTGGCCACCAAGGCCACCTTCGGCGAGGTGACCTACCTTCTTTTCTACGGCAAACTGCCCACCCGCGCCGAGCTGGAAAAGCTGGAGAACGCTATCGCCGAGGGCGGCAAGATACCCGCGGCCCACATGAAGCTCATCCGCCAGTTCCCCTTGAACGTGCCCCCGATGGATTGGCTGAGGACGGCTGTTTCAGCCCTTTCCTTCTTTGACGCTGATCAAAAGGACAACAGCAACGAGGCCAATTTAAGGAAGTCCATCCGCTTAACGGGCCAGATCCCCACCTTGGTGGCGGCCTTTGACCATTTGCGCAAGAATCAAGAACCCTTGGAGCCCAAGGCCGGCAAGAGCCAGGCTTGGAATTTCCTCTATATGCTCAACGGCAAGGAGCCGGATGAGACCTCGGTCAAGGCCTTCGATGTTTGCCTGACCCTGCACGCCGACCATGAGCTGAACGCGTCCACTTTTTCCGCCCGGGTGACCGCGGCCACCTTGAGCGACATCCATTCGGCCGTCACCTCGGCTATCGGCACCCTGAAGGGCTCCCTGCACGGCGGGGCCAATGAGCAGGTCATGCTCATGCTCCAAAAGATCGGGGACGCGGCCAAGGTCGAGACCTGGATCCGCGAGGCCCTGGCCCGCAAGGACAAGATCATGGGTTTCGGGCACCGGGTCTATAAGAACGGCGACCCCCGGGCCAAGCACTTGATGAAGCTTTCCGAGTCCCTGGGCAAGTTGAAGGGCGAGACCAAGTGGTTCGAGATGTCCCGCGTCATTGATAGTGTGGTGCAAAAGGAAAAGAACCTGCTTCCGAACGTGGATTTTTACTCCGCCTCCACTTACCACTATCTGGGCATCCCGACGGACCTCTTTACCCCCATCTTCGCCTGCAGCCGCATCACGGGCTGGGCGGCGCACGTGATGGAGCAGTTGGCCCATAACCGCCTGATCCGCCCCCGCGCCGAATATCTCGGGGCCCGCGACCAGGTTTACGTGCCCATCGACAAGCGGTAAAAAGCCGGGGAAAGGCGCTCTTTTTCCTTTTTTATGGGGCGGCCCCAGCTTCTCTATTAGAATCTATCAAAGCCCGGACATTGGTCCGGGCTTTTTGATTTTCCAAGGAAAACACATGTCGAAGGCTCCGGACAATTTCAAACATTCTTACGGGATGTACCTGCGGCTCCTGGCCTATTTGAAGGACCATAAGGTCCGCGTTTCCCTGGCGCTTCTTTCGATGGTGGTTTCGGCCCTGTCCACGGCTTTCGTCATGTATCAGCTCAAACCCATTTATGACGGCGCGTTCCTCAAGACCAGCGACCCCCAAGCCACTTTCAACAGTTTGGTTTCTTGGACACTCCCCATCACTTTCGTGGCGGCACTCTTCCGGGCACTGAGCGGTTATGGACAGGACTATCTCAACCGTTATCTGGGACAGAAAGTCGTCCAAGAACTTCGTAACGACCTTTACTCCCACTTCCTGAAACTTCCCATGTCCTACTTCAACGTTCAACGAACGGGAAGCCTCGCCGCCCGCATCACGAATGACGTGCAGGTCCTGCAGGATTCCTTGGTCAATGTGGTAGGACAAGGGACCTATTCGGCCCTGATGGTGCTGGCTTTGGGTTCGTTCTTGATCTACCGCGATTGGCAATTGGCCCTGCTCGCTCTTGTCATTTTTCCGGTGGGGCTTTATCCCATCTTTCGCTATGGAAGGAAGATCCGCCGCTCTTCTGGCGAGGGACAACAGTACTTGGCGGACTTGAATTCCCAGATCCATGAGACCTTGGCCGGCATCCGGGTGGTGAAGGCTTTCGGTATGGAATCGCATGAGAAACGTAAATTCCAGGAGACCAACGACAAGTTCTTCGGCGCCGCCATGCGCATGAACCGGGCTTTCGCCTCCTCCTCCCCTATCGTGGAGAGCATCGCCACGGGTGTTCTTTTGATCCTCATCGGGTGGATGGGCTACCGAGCCCTTACCCAAAGCACCCTGACAGGCGGACTTTTCATCTCGTTCCTGGGCGCCACCCTTACCCTTTATCCCTATCTCAAGAATTTCAACGGGCTCTGGGGCGGGCTTCAGCACGCCCTGGCCGCGGCGGAGAGGTGTTTCGAGGTCTTGGACACGGTGGACCCCATGGTGGACGTGAGGGACGCGGTGGAGATCAAGCCCATCAAGAAGGCCTTGGAGTTCAAGAAAGTTTCATTCGAATACATACCGGGACATCCGACCCTTCGGGAAATTTCCTTTAGCGTGGCCAAGGGAGAGGTGCTTGCCCTGGTGGGCCCTTCGGGCGGGGGCAAATCCACCCTGGTGGACCTCATCCCGCGTTTTTACCAGCCGACCGCCGGTCATATCTATTGGGACGGGATGGATATCTCCCAAGTGAAGCTGGCTTCTTTAAGGTCCCACATCGGCATCGTGACCCAGGAGACCATCCTTTTCCATGATTCCATCATGCGCAACATCGCCTATGGTCGGCCCGGGGCCACTTTCTGGGACGTGCAGGAAGCCGCCAAAGCCGCCTATGCCAAGGACTTCATCGCCAATACACCGCATGGGTTCAATACTCTCATCGGGGACCGGGGCATCAAGCTCTCCGGTGGACAGCGCCAGCGCCTAGCCATTGCCCGGGCCATCCTCAAGAATCCGCCCGTCATGATCCTGGACGAAGCCACCTCGGCCTTGGATACCGAAAGCGAACAGTGGGTGCAGAAGGCCTTGAACGAACTCATGGAACACCGAACCACCCTGGTCATTGCCCACCGCCTCTCCACCGTGCGCAAAGCTGATCGCATCTTGGTCATCGACAAGGGCCGCATCGTCGAACAGGGTAAGCACAGCCACCTATTGGCCAAAAAGGGCCTCTACGCCAAGCTCCACCGGATGCAATTCCGCACGAGCCCCGACCTTAAAGAAGACTGATCATGAAAAAAAAGATGAGGCCCGCCGTGTTCTTGGACCGTGACGGGACCTTGATCCACGATGTGGGTTATCTCAACCACCACGACCAGATCCGTCTATTCCCCCAGACGGTTCCGGCCTTGAAGCTCCTTCGAAAGGCGGGTTTTCGCCTTTTCGTGGTGACCAACCAGTCGGGTGTGGCGAGGGGATTGTTCCCTGAAAGTTCGGTCAAGCAAACCCACCGGAAACTGCAATCTTTGCTGAAGGCCCGGGGAGCCCGTGTGGACGGCTTCTTTTATTGCCCCCATCATCCCCAGGGAAAAGTAAAATCATTGAGCCGGGTCTGCCGTTGCCGCAAGCCCGCCCCTGGCATGGTGGAACAAGCCGCTCGGAAGCATCCCATCGACCGCAAAAGAAGCTATGTGGTGGGGGATAAGTTGGATGATCTGCTCCTGGCTCGAAGCGCCCGCTTGGCGGGTGGCATTTTGGTCCGCACGGGCAAGGGCCGGCAAAGCGAAAAAGAAATGGCCGGAAAAGGCCTGAAAAAAAGTTTCGTGGTTCCTAATATTCTATCGGCCGCTAGGATGATCTTGAAGAATTTGGAAGCATTTTAAGATGTCATTGCGAGCTTCGAATTTTGAAGCGGGCTTGAAACGCGTTGGCCCTTTGGGCCAAGCGTGATGGGCCGAAGGCCCATTACAACCCAAGTTCATGGGTGGTTTGGGCGTTGGTCGTAGTTTTTTTGAAACGGCGTATTTAAACTGAGGTTGCTTCGTCGTAAGCGCCCGCTTATTCAGCGGGCATTCCTCGCAATGACAGCGAGTAAAATTTTAAAGGTGTCTCAATGAAAACCCAATTTCCGCCCCAATTCGCCGCCAAATGCCCGGCCCTTTTGAAAAAATTCCCCAAGCTTCGTTTGATGGTGGCGGGGGACATGGTGGCCGACGAGGCCATTTATGGGGACTCCGAACGTATCTCCCGAGAAGCGCCCGTGCTTATCTTGCGGTATACCCATACGGACCTGAAACCCGGCGGGGGGGCGAACGCGGCAAACAACGGGGTCGATTTGGGGGCCCAGATCTTTCCCTTGGGAGTCGTGGGAAAAGATGAGCAGGGGGAAAAACTCCTTAACTTCTTCAAGATGAAAAAAGTGGACACCTCGGGTGTGCTGACCCTGGATAACCGTCCTACCACCGTCAAATGCCGCATCATGGCGGGGGCTCATCATAGCGCCAAGCAACAGGTCCTTCGTATCGACAAGATCGATGATCGGGAGATCAGCCGCGGCGTGGAAGCGAAACTCATCGGTCGCATCACGGCCCTGGCCCCCAAAATGGACGCCCTCCTTATCTCCGATTATGGCCTGGGGGTCATGACGGAGGGGGTGCGCCGGTCGCTTCTCTCGGCCTTCGCGGGCAAGATCATCACTGTGGATTCCCGTTATCATTTGGAAGGTTACGTGGGGGTCACTCTTATCACGCCTAATGTGGCGGAGGCCGCTCCGGCGGCGGGTATCGAGATCCGGGACGACGAAAGCCTGAATCGGGCGGGGGATCTATTGCGGAAGAAACTGAATTGCGGGGTCCTTATTACCCGCGGTCCCCATGGCATGAGCTTGTTCGAGGCAAAGGGCGGCGCGACGCATCTGCCGGTTTACGGTATCGACCAACCGGTGGACCCGACCGGCGCGGGGGACACCGTGGCGGT
>CAZLND010000063.1:0-11189 GCA_964560635.1 uncultured bacterium
ACGCGAGCCATGATCAAAAAATTGGTGGAGATGACCGGGATCGAACCGGTGACCTTCTCATTGCGAACGAGACGCTCTCCCAACTGAGCTACATCCCCACTGTTATCATTTAGCTTTGCGCCGGACTTCCTTGAAGAAGTCGGTCAAAACCTTCGAACACTCTTCCTTTAATATACCGCCGGTAACTTTTACCCGGTGGTTCAATTTGGGGTTATCCAATACCCGGATGGTGCTTTCGACAGCCCCTGCTTTGGGGTCGATAGTCCCATAAAACAGGTTCCGGATCCTCGATAACACTATGGCTCCCCCGCACATCGTGCAAGGCTCCAAGGTCACATATAGATCACAATCATTCAGTCGCCAACTCTTCAACTTCTTGGACGCTTTACCCATGGCCGATAACTCGGCGTGGGTCAGGGCGCTTTGTTTGGACTCGGTCAGGTTATGTCCCCTGCCGATGATCTTTCCATCCTTCACCACCACCGCGCCGACAGGCACCTCGCCTTTTTGGGCAGCCTTATAGGCTTCCCTTAACGCGTGCCTCATGAATTTTTCTTCGGGGTGGGGCATAAAGTTTTTTCAAAAAATGGTGCGCCTGGAGGGATTTGAACCCCCAACCCTCTGATCCGTAGTCAGATACTCTATCCAGTTGAGCTACAGGCGCGTCCGTTCTTTCCCGGAAACCCCAGGAAAGGACGAGTATATTACCCAAAAGCTCATTTTTATCGCAAGTACAAAGGGGCTTTGCTTACCGGGTTATTTGTCCCAAAAACCCGATAAAAGTAGGATGCCCACCAGGGCAAAGGCCACGGCCGCGATCTTTTGCAGGATATGCGGGCGGATGATCTTTTTGGCGTGATGGCCGATGAACACGAACAATCCACTGACCACCCAAAGAGCCGAAGTGGATGCCAGGAAGATGGTGAGGGGATGGTTGGTCTTGGCCACCAAGGCGGCGGTCGCCAGTTGGGTCAGGTCCCCCCATTCGGCGATGAAGATGACCACGAAGGCGGCCCACACGGTCTTTCCAAAATGGGTGTTCGAAGATAAATGGGGCTTCCCGGTTTTTTCCTCTTTCTTGAACCACATGAGCGCGGCGAAAACCAGGAACAAGAGGCCCGAGCCCATATGCACCCAGTGGGGCGGCAGTAGGGAGAGGGCTTTGCCGAAAAGCACCGCGACGACGTTCTGCACCACGTAGGCCATGCAAACGCCTACCCAAACGCCCCAAGCATGACGTTGGGCGGACATGATGAGGATAGCCACCGCCGTTTTATCGGGGAGCTCGGCCAGGAAGATGAGCGCGAAAGTGGAAAAAAAGAGGGTCCAGTCGGCGCCGTGTTGAAGGAAATTTGTTTCCATGAGGCTCATCATAGCCCCCTATGGGGTAAAAAGGACCGTGGTTGGGTGGACTTTTTCACGCCCATTTTTTGAAGACGAAGAAGACGGCCCCTACCATGAAGCCAAATCCCACCAGGTAGTTCCAACGCAGTTCCTCTTTCAAATAAAGCACTGAAAAGGCGCAAAAGACCACCAGGGTGATGACCTCTTGGATGGTCTTCAATTGGGCCGTGGTGAATTGGTAGCTCCCGATACGGTTGGCGGGCACCTGCAGGCAGTACTCGAAAAAGGCGATGCCCCAGCTTACCGCGATGGCGATCCAAAGGGGCGAGGTCTTGTATTTCAAATGCCCGTACCAGGCAAAGGTCATAAAGATATTGGAAAGGATCAGCAGGCCGATGGTTGTCATAAGATTCCGCCTTTCGGGAATGGTCCGGCAGCTTTGAAACTACCGGCCACCGCTCCAAATCTCAACAGCTTTCGGACGCGGACCGGTCGAAAGTGATTATAATCGGCCCATGAAATTCGCCAACTCCCCGGTCCTGTTCCCCAAATGGCGGCTTTTTGGGCTCGCTCTTTTGTTTGCTCTTGGGGGCTGTTCCCAAGGGCCGGATCCGAACCCTTCCGTGCCCAATGACGTTGTTTTCGAAGGCGCGGTAAAAAAGGGTTCAAGCTATCAACATGAGCTTTGGAATGGATTGAGTTTCGTCTTGGATGACAAGGGGCCCTGGGTCATCCACATGTTCCATGAGAGCCTGCCCGACAAGGACCTGGTCTATCCCGTGAATCCGCCTTACCGCAGTGAGGGGCACCTGATGATCGGGGAAGGCTACGGGAAAAGCGCGAAGGAATCCATCCAAGATTTTCCGCGGATCTTCTCATTCTTATACCGTGACCGGGACATCTCCGTCGCCTGGGAGGCTCTCAACCAAATCCTCTGGCCGAAGGCCCCGAAGGACCAGGAGAAGGGGAAGACCCAGATCGCCCTACTGCCCACAGGTAAAGGCGCCATGGAGGTGATCACGGTCCAGTATGTCCCCTCGCCCGCCGGTCCCGGCCCGGATACCATCAGCGTGATAAAATTCAAAGTCCACCTGACTTGGCCGAAAAAGTGAATTTGCCGGCCCACCTGCGCCCTTGAAGCCCCCCTGGAAACACCTTAAACTGACGCTCCATTTGGCTTTGCCGTCATTGCGAGCCACGAACTTAGGGGCGAAGCAACCCTAGTTCATGGGTGGTTTTGTTTTTTGGGAAACGGCGTATTTAAACTGGGGTTGCTTCGCCGGAACCATCCCGCTATTCGCGGGGTCCTCCTCGCAATGACAGAAATTCTATTAAAAAGGGTAATTACCGTGGCTAGGCCGCTCTTCTTAGACGCCCTTAAAGAAAAAGTCCTCATTTTTGACGGGGCTATGGGCACCAATCTGCAAAATTACAACCTCACGAAGGAAGACTTCGGCGGCAAAGAGGGCCTGAACGACTACTTGGTCATCACCAAGCCCCAGGTCGTCCGGGAGATCCACGAGGGATTCCTGAAGGTCGGCGTCGACTGTCTCGAGACGGACACCTTTGGCTCCAACCGTTTGAAACTGGAAGAATATGGTTTAGGCGACCAGATCGTTCAGATCAACACCGCGGCGGTGAAGTTGGCCCGCGAGTTGGCCGACAAATACTCCACTCCCGACCATCCGCGTTTCGTCGTCGGTTCCATGGGACCGACCGGCATGCTGCCCGCCTCCGAAGACCCGGACTTGGGCAAGATCACCCCTGACCAATTGGAAGCCATCTATTACGAACAAGCCTGCATCATGATCGACGCGGGCGTGGACGCCCTTTTGGTCGAAACCAGCCAAGATATCCTTGAAATGCGCGCAGCGGTGTTCGGCTGTCACCGGGCCCGCACGGAGAAAAAATCCCCTATCGGCTTGATGGCCCAAACCACCCTAGATACGACTGGCCGTATGCTCTTAGGTACGGATATTGGCTCGGTTCTTTCTACCTTCTCCCGTCTTCCTATAGATGTCATCGGGATGAACTGTTCCACCGGTCCTAAAGAGATGAAGGACCCGGTTCGCTACCTTTCCCAATATTCCGAGATCCCCATCTCGACCATCCCCAACGCCGGTCTTCCCGAGAACCGGGGCGGACAAGCGGTCTATCCGCTGGAACCGGCGGCCTTGGCCAAAGCGCTCAAGGAATTCGTCGAGGAGTTCGGCGTCAACGTCATCGGGGGCTGTTGCGGAACCACCCACGAACATTTACGCCAAGTGGTCGAAGCCGTCGGCAAACAAAAACCCAAAAAGCGCGACGTGACCCATGTTTGCAATGTTTCTTCGATGATCAAGTCCGTCGCCATGGACCAGGAACCTAAGCCCCTCATTGTGGGGGAACGGGTCAATTCGCAAGGTTCCCGCAAGATCAAGCAACTGCTCCTGGCGGACGACTATGAAGGCATGGTGACGGTGGGCCGAGGCCAGGCCGAGGGTGGCGCCCATGTGTTGGACCTTTGCGTGGCCCTGACCGAGCGTGTGGATGAAAAAGAACAGATGATGAAGGTCGTCAAGAAAATGGCCCTGGGCGTCGATACGCCCCTCATGGTGGACTCGACCGAATCCGAAGTCATCGAAGCGGCCCTCAAGATCTATCCGGGTCGGGCCATGATCAATTCCATCAACTTGGAAGGCAAAGGCGAGCGCATCACCAAGATCTGCCCCTTGGCCAAGAAGTATGGCGCCACCCTTGTGGCCCTGACCATCGATGACGTTTATTACGACAAGACCAAACCCGCCGAAAAGGGCATGGCCAAGACCGCCGCCCGTAAGCTGGAAGTGGCCAAGAAGATCACCGATATTTGCGTGAACGAATACGGAATTCCCGCTGAAGACCTGGTCTTTGACGCCCTCACCTTTACGCTGGCGACCGGCGAAGCCGAATTCCTAAATTCCGCCGTGGAAACCATGGAAGGCATCCGGGCCATCAAGAAAGAGATCCCGGGCGTACGGACCATCTTGGGTCTTTCGAACGTGTCCTTCGGTCTGACCAAGCAAGCTCGTGAAGTTCTCAACTCGGTCTTCCTCTACCATTGCGTGCATGCCGGCCTCGACATGGCCATTTTGAACCCGGCCGACATCAAACCTTATTCGTCCATCCCTGAGGACGAACGCAAATTGGCGGATGACCTGGTCTTCAATAAAGACCCGCAAGCCTTGGCGCATTTCATCCAGCATTTCGCGGGCAAAGGCCCCGTGGAAGAACAAACCAAAGCCGACCCCACCGAGGGCATGACCGAAGCGCAAAAGGTGCATTGGAAGATCGTCAACCGCAAGCCCGACAAGATCGAGGAGAATTTGGCGGAAGTGCTCAAAGAAAAGACGGCGGTGGAAGCTTTGAACACCGTTCTCCTGCCCGCCATGAAAGAAGTCGGCGACAAGTTCGGCTCGGGCGAGCTTATCCTTCCTTTCGTGCTCCAGTCCGCGGAGGTCATGAAACGCGCGGTGGCTTATGTGGAACAGTTCCTCGACAAATCCACAGCAACCACCAAAGGTACGGTCGTTCTGGCCACCGTTTACGGCGACGTGCATGACATCGGCAAGAACCTGGTGCGCACCATCCTTTCCAACAACGGTTACACCGTTTATGACCTGGGCAAGCAGGTGCCCGTTTCTACCATCATCGCCAAGGCGCAAGAAGTGAAAGCCGACGCCATCGGGCTTTCAGCCCTCTTGGTGGTCACTTCCAAGCAAATGCCCATCTGTGTGCAGGAAATGGAAAAGATGGGGCTCAATTACCCCGTTATCGTGGGCGGCGCGGCCATCAACCGTCGTTACGGTTATCGCATCAGCTTCGTGGATGAAAAGCTCTATGACCCGGGCGTTTATTACGCCAAGGACGCTTTTGAAGGCCTGGATATCTTGAACGCCCTGTCGGACCTAAGCCAAAGGGAAACGTTCCGTAACAAGGTCAAGGACCAAGCACTCAAGGCGAAAGAGACCAATTTCGCGGATGCCGTCCAAGAAGAAGGCGAAGCCACCCCCGAAAAATATCCGCCCACGATAAAACCCGCGACCTTTTTCCCGAAGAATCCTTTCAACGGCACTTCCATCATCAATAAGGTCCCGCTTCGGGAGGTGTGGCCCTATTTAGACCTGACCCAGCTTTATAAATTTAACTGGGGGGTGAAGGGTAAGGATGGCGATGAATATAGGAACCTCATCAAGACCCAGTTCGAGCCCATGCGCCTGAAGATGCAGGATGAGATCATGTCCAAGAATATGTTCGAGCCCAAGCTGGTGTACGGCTTCTGGCTGGCCAATTCGGACGGCAATGACCTGATCATTTATGATGGCAACGACCCGAAGAAAGAATTGGAACGCTTCAAGTTCCCGCGCCAACGCGTGGGCCGCCACTTGTGCCTGTCCGACCATTTTCGCCCTGTTTCTTCCGGGGAAAGGGACGTCGTGGCCTTCCAAGTGGTCACCATTGGCAATCGGGCGGGGGAATTGATCGAGAAGTTGAACAAAGAGGACAAGTACACCGAATCCTATTACCTGCATGGTTTGGCGGTGCAGACCGCCGAAGCCATGGCGGAATGGATCCACCGTCGTATCCGCGCCGAATGGGGCCTGCCCATAGGACAAGGGAAGCGCTATTCGCCGGGCTATCCCGCCTGCCCCGAGCAGTCGGACCAGGAGAAGTATTTCCGTTTGCTGGACGCCACCAAGGCCATCGGAATTACCTTAACGGAAGCTCACATGATGGTGCCCGAGCAATCCACCAGCGCCATTATCCTGCATCACCCCGACGCGGAGTATTTCGCGGTTAGATAAAATCAGGAGAATAAAATGAAAAATGTCGAAATGAAGATCGAAGGCAACATCCTGACCATTAAGGTGGACCTGTCCAAAGAATATGGGCCATCATCTTCGGGAAAGACCATCATCGTGGCCTCAACTGAGGGAAATATCTCGGTTCCGGAACGGGAAGAGAAGGTCGGATTGAATGTTTATAAGAAAAAGAGTTCTTGAGGAACGGCTAAAGACCTAGTGGTTCTTCTCGGCTAGCTTCCGCTTCTCCACGTAATCTTCCTTGCTGATCCAGCCCCCGAACAGATAAGCGTTATCGTCCAGTTTGATGAACTGTTTCCAGGCCTCGGGGTATTTTTGGGCTTCCGAACCCAATCGGGCATACCAACTGCAGGCTTCCACATCCCCTGAATGGTTCCAGACGTAATCCCCCAAGACCGCTTTGATATCGTCCCAATTTTCCCGCTGGGCCAAGTAATCGGCCAGGATGCCCGGGTTCACATGGGCATATAGCTCGTGGTAATAGACCGGAAGCATTTTCAGTCGGGATTCCCCAGCGGCCTTATTGGCGGTGTCCTGCATGAAAAGTTTCAGGGTCGGCCAATCAGCGTTCGCCAGGTGGGCCAGATAGGATGACCGGGCCGCATAGACCCAATAACAATCCTTATCAAAGGCCTGCCCCTGTTTGAAGTAGCGCTCCATTTTGTCCAGGTCCGGGCCGAAACCCTGCAGGCATTCGATCTCCAACCCATTGATATAAGCGGCTTGAGGGGCGACCAAGAGGGCCCGGTCCACACAGGTCTTATAAGAATTCATCATGTTGGTGTATTGGGAAGAACTGGTATCGCCTTGGGCCCGGTAATTGTCGGCGTAGCTTTTATAAAGATAACCCAGCGAAGCCCAGGCCACGGAAGAACGGGGGTTCAAGACCAGCCAGGCCCGGAGCGGGTTGTTGTTCTCGGGCCGTCCGAGAGCCCTCTCGATGAGGACCAGATAATATTTGGGGTCGGATTCCTTCCCGTTCAAGGCGGCGTCGCATTTTTGGTCGATGGCCAGGTAGTTGGCCTTTTGGAAATCCTGTTGGGCTTGGATGGGGCCGTAGAAATCAGCGGAGAAGGCGGGTGCGGCGGAAAAGGCCAGGGCCGCGAAGGCCAAGACCCGATAACGATTTTGGAGAGAGGAAAATTTCAATTTCGCGCTCCTGGCATTCCAACGGGATGCCTGAAAAATATGGTCAAGGATACGTCAGGAGCGGGGGCTTTTACGAGTGGTTTTTGAACCTTTGGGCGGCCTCCGCCATGATGGCGGCGGTAGAGGAGGTGCCGATGCGGGTGGCGCCCAATTCCACGAATTCCAATAGCTGGTCCAACGTTTTAATGCCCCCCGCGGCTTTGACTCCAACGGGGGGTGTAACGTTGGCGGCCATTAATTTCACGTCCTCGGGGGTAGCCCCGTAGGGCCCAAAACCAGTGGAGGTCTTCACGAAATCGGCTCCCAGCTTTTGGCATAACTGGCACAGTTTGACCTTCAGATCGTTCGTTAAATAACAATTCTCGAAGATGACCTTGCTGACGACTTGGTTGCTCTTGCAGAGGTTCACCAGGGCCCGGATGTCGGTCTCGACATAAAGCCAATCCGCGCTCAAGACCTTGCCGATGTTGACCACCATGTCCAGTTCCTGCGCCCCGTTCTGGATGGCCTGGTGGCCCTCCATGATCTTGACGGCCGTGCGGTGGCCGCCATGGGGAAAACCCACCACCGAACCCACCGAAACACCCGTGAATTCCAGTATCTCCACCGCTTTGGTGACGAAATAAGGTTTGACGCAGACCGAGGCCACCTTGAATTTCTTGGCGACTTCGATGCCATCGAGCATCATCTGGTCGGTCAGGCTTGGGTCCAAGAGGGAATGGTCGATGACCTTGGCGATGGCTTTGAGGGTTGTCGGTTTCATCCCGCGTCTTTCGTCAGAGGAAGAGAAAGGGTTTTCATTTTTGGGCGAACCTCCGGCGGACTAGAAAATGGAGCCCTACGGGCAAAGTCCGTAGCACCGAAATTGACCCGTCTCCGCCAAAATAGGCTTCGCCGGGTTATCCTCGCGCCCAGCAGCGACATCCGGCGTAGCTGGATCCCTAGCATTCATCTTCGGCTGGAAGCCAGGGTTTTCTGCGAAGCCGGATAAAAAACCCCCTTCGAAGGATCACTCGAACGAATTTTAGATCAATTCGTCTTCTTTGCGACCATTTGAAAGGGGCTTTTTAGGCTGTACGTTTTCTCTGGGAGAGTCAGAAACCGAAGCTCTCACCACGAAGGTCACGAAGTACACAAAGTTGAGCGAAAGGTTGAACAAAAAAACAGGCGTTACTTCGTGTTCTTTGTGTACTTAGTGGTAAGAGAGGCTTTGGGTAGATCTAGTCCTTGTACTTCACGTGGCAACCGTAAGGCGTCGTGGAAGGAAGGGTGACCTTTTTCCCCTCGACCATATTCTCCTGAAGGGCGCGGTCCACGTAATTCACGTAGACTTCCCCGCCTTGGGTTTTCTTGGAGATCTTGTCCTCGCGGGGCGCGTTGTCGATGGCGCCGTTGTAGATGAGCACTCCTTTGGAGTCGATGACGAACATATGGGGGGTGCATTTGGCCTCATAAAGGTGCCCCAGGGTTCCCTTGGGGTCCAGGAAAACCGCGGTCACATGGGCCTTGGTCTTCTTGACGTCGTCATTGGCGGCGGTGGCTTCCACGTAACCTTCCAGGCCGGGGGCGGAAGAGATGACCGTGAACCACTGGACGCCCTTCTTGGTCCACTTGTCCTGCGTTTTCTGCATTTTCCCTTTTTTGTATTGGCTCACGACGAAAGGACAGCTCTGGTTGTGCCATTCCAGCACCACATATTTTCCCTTGGAGTCGGCCAGCTTATGCAGTTTGGCGTGGCTGTCGGTGGCGGTGAAGTCCGGCGCTTTTTCACCGACCTTGGCCGCCATCAGCGGGGAATTCAAGGCCAACAGCAGGGCCGAAAGGGTCCAGAGATTCAATTTTTTCATCACATCCTCCTTAGATTTAAGACTCTAGCAAAACCTATTTTTCACCACCAAGGGCACCAAGAACTACGAAAGAAAAGGTTATTGAAAATGGCGTAAAACCAAAGCGTTTCATTTTGCTTTTCTTGGTGTCTTTGTGTCTTGGTGGTTCAAAGTGCCTTTGCTTTTGAATCTTGTTGCAGGTTCTTAGTAGGCCGTCAGGGGTATGGCGACCTGGTAACTCTTCTCGCCCTTTTTATCCCCCACGACCAGGACCCCTTCCAGGGTCTTGATGTTCTCCAGCAACTGATCCGACCGTTTCAAGATGAGTTGGAAGCCGGCACCCGAAGGGTCGAACTTTTGCGGCTTGGCGTTCTCCACTTGGCTGGAACGCAAGGGATAGAAAAGGGCCTTGGTGACCCTTTCGCCGGTCTGAAAGGACAAGCGTATCTCCTTGGCGCCGAGGGCGCCGTCCGCTTTCCATTCATTGGGCATGGGTTGGGGAACTTGTTTGCGAGCCTTTTGAAAAAGGAAAGCGTTGCGGGATTTTTTAGGGGTCTTCTTGCTCACGGTCAAACGCAGGTTCATCGCGGAACTGCCCGGGATGCAGATCTCCTGGCAGACCAGCCAATGGGCCGTAGCCGTGAGGCGCACCATGTGGCCGGGCTTGAGATTGGCGGGGGCGGTCAAGGGCACCATGAGAAGGACCTCTTGGGTGTAACCATAGTCGGCCAATGAGGGAAGGGTGATCTTCTTGGGGGTGGGCCATTGCATCTCGCCCACGGTGAAGCCTTCGGGGAGCGACCATTGCAGGGTGGGGGATTGGCCCGAGTCGCCGGGGTTCTCCCAATAGACGTGCCAGCCCTTCTGCATCTTGAAATAAAGGCCCACGGTCACGGATCCACCGGGTTGGATGGTGGTCATTTCCGAAAGCAGTTCGGCTTTAACGTGGGAGGTGTTCTGGGCGAAGGCTCCCGTAATGGTCACCAGGAAACAAACCAAAAGAGTCGCGAGCTTTATTTTCAAATCCGTTCCTTTTAAAGGATTTTCGGAAAAGCCAAGGTATTTTGCCTGGCTTTAAAGGTCATATCAATAGAGGCGGACGAGATGTAGACGCACGAAGTGGCTAAAAAGGCCTTCGTTCAACCTTAAAACACCGATTCCGTCTTGTTTTGACGTTTTCTTAACACCGCCCTTTTCCATCCCAACAGAATCTTAACCTCCTTTAGCCTTATCGTTTTCCGTGACACGGGTCATAAACCGTTCCACCAAGGACGGACATACTGAACCCGCGATTCAAGAGGTTGATGTGGATCGGAAGATGTTGTTCATTATTGCCCCCGTGATCTGGGGATTGTTTTGCTTGGGTTGGGGGCTGTTGTTGGAAAGCCTGAAGCCTGGGTCGGGAGAAGAAGATCGGGTCTCTCCAGTTTGTGGAACAAAGGAGTAAGCCATGCTTGAACTTTTGTGCGTTGGGATCTTTTTAGTCCTTACTGTGTCCTCGGTTTGGTTCATCTACGCCCTGGACCGGATGATGGGAGGCGAAGCGTGAGCTTCATTTATTTGGTGAGCGGCATCGTAGCGGTAGGCCTTTTGGTCTATCTGGGACTGGCTCTTTTGAAGCCGGAATGGTTCTAAAGGCAGTTCACAGCTGACAGTCCACAGTTGATAGCTAACGTCTTTAAACAAATCGGAGAAAACAAGATGACGAATAATCAATGGTTGCAGATCGGTTTTTACATGGTGGTCCTGCTTTTGCTGGTGAAACCCTTGGGGCTTTACATGGCCCGGGTTTTCGAGAACAAGCCGTTCTTTTTGGACAAATGGTTCGGCTGGCTGGAGCGCCTCATTTACAAAGTGGGCGGGGTCGATCCAAAGAAGGAGATGGATTGGAAAGTCTACGCCCTGGCCATGCTCTTGTTCAACATCGTGGGGGGCCTCATCCTCTACCTGATCATGCGGGTTCAACAGGCCCTTCCTTTCAACCCGGCGAGAATGAGCGCGGTGGCGCCGGACCTTTCCTTCAATACAG
>CAZLND010000064.1:0-11187 GCA_964560635.1 uncultured bacterium
GGCGGCCTTCTTGGCCTTCTTAGCAGCCTTAGCCTTCTTGGCAGCCTTGGCAGGAGCAGCAGCAACAGGGGTGGTGGCAGGAGCAGCAGCTTCATCAGCAACGGCCAAGCCAGCAACGCCCAAGAACAACGCGGTCATCAAAGCAGCAAAAAAACGCTTCATGTGTACAGCCTCCTTGAATTTAAAAAAAATAGCGGTACCGCTATTTTTAACCCAACCAGCCTAAAACCGTGGTTTCAGGCCGATTAAAGCGGACATTCTAAGCAGGGTTTTAGGGGAATACAACAACTTTTCTGGGGTGGAACGGCCGATTTCCCTTAATTTTAGCGGGTTTCTGAGGGTTTGCCGAAAGCCTGCCAGGCCAGCCGGGCGGCTCCGACCGCGCCCATATCCCCGCCCAATTTGGCCATTCGAAACTTAAGCCCCTTCAAATGGGACTTAAAACAGCGGGCCCGGACCTCTTTGAGCATGGGTTTGAGGATCAGGTCCCCCGCCTGGGAGACGCCACCACTGAGGACAATAATATTGGGGTTGAGCAGATGGATCGCCGAGGTTAAGCCTACCCCCAACATCCTTCCGGCCAGCTGGAAGACCCCCTTGGCTTTCTGGTTGCCCCGGTCCGCCAATTCTTCTACCCACATGGCCTCGTGGGTCCGGCCCGGGGGAGCCTTGAGGCCCGCTTCTTGGGCCAGCCGAGAGATACCCGTCGCCGAGGCATATTGTTCCAGGATACCCCGATTGCCATAGGGAGTCTTGGGTCCATCCGGATCGACCACCACGTGGCCGATATGGTTGCTGACCCCCCAGGCGCCTTGGTAGATCTGGCCGTTAAGGATAAGCCCCCCGCCCACGCCGGTTCCGAGCGTCACGCACAGGACCACCTTGCCGCCTTTGCCAGCCCCGATCCAAGATTCGGCTAGGGCGGCCGCGTTAGCGTCGTTCTCGAGGATGACCCTTTTCTTGAGTTTCTTGTGGAGATAGTCGGTCAAGTGGACATTGCGCCAATTGAGGTTGGCCGTATAGATGATGACGCCCCGCTTTTGGTCCAGGGGACCGGGGGACCCGATGCCCACGGCAATATGGGAAGCCCAGGGAAGGCCGCTGTCCTGGCTGGCGGCGTGGATACTTTCAACGATGCGGTTCATGACGCCCGTGGCACCCAATTTGGACAGGGTCGGCCGTTTGTCCCGGCCCAATACCCGGCCCCGGGAATCCACTACCGCGGAAACGATGTTCGTGCCGCCCAAGTCCACGCCAATAACGGTCCTCATGGTCTCTCCCTCGAAATGAATGACGGTATTTTAATGGCTAAGCATTCCGAACAGAATCTATTTTTACCACCAAGACACCAAGGGCACCAAGAACGACAAAAACCCAAATGTTAACCCTGATTGAAACCCCACCTTTGACTTTGGTTTTCTTGGTGTCTTCGTGCCTTGGTGGTTCAAATCGCCTTTTTTTGAATCCGGGTCCGGAATAACTGGGGATCCACATGGGGGAACAGATTGTCCTTTTCCTCCAGGGAACTGAGTGACTTCTCTTCCACCTTATCGCGGCGGACCTGCTCGCAAAGCTGGTAAAAGCGCGAGAGGTGGGCCTTCACGCGCTTTTCGGCGTAAGCTCGGTAATGCCCGGCCTTCATCATAAAGGCCCAATCGCTGGCCTGGGCTAAAAGGAGTTCTCGCGCGGCCTGCTTCAAGGCCCGAGCGTTCTTGCCCGTGGCGGTCGGAAAGCGCTCCACCAGGGTGGTCATCTCCCCGCAAGCCTGGTTGAGAAGCGGATAGATCCAATCGTTGGTCTCGTTGAGCCAAAATTCCGAATAGCCGCCCAGCCCCCAGGAGGAGAAAACGGGCTGGGTCACTTGGTTCACAGGGTACTTCCCCAGGTAATCGGAAGGCGTGAGACATTGGAGAGGATCCCCCTGCTCGTGGTTCTTTTTGAAAAGCTGGTAAAGGAATTCGGGACCCTCGAACCACCAATGCCCGAACAATTCGGCGTCGTAGAGGCAAGCCATCAGGGGCGGGCGGTCCATCCAGGGGGCGACCGCGCCCACTTGAGCCAGGCGCTTGGCGATGAAATCTTGGGCGTGGGCCTCGGCCTTTAGCAGGGCCTTGGCGGGGTCATAAGTTTCCTTTTGGTCCGTGGGGCCGGTGACCCGGTGATACTTGAGGCCCGTGAAACGGCGGATACCCTCGGGTTTCAGGTAGGGATGCAGGTCCCCCTCGGAGAGGTCATAACCCACGTCCCGGTAGAATTCCCGGTAATCCGGGTCGCCCGGATAACCCTCTTTGGAGCTCCAGACCTGTTTGGAACTTTCCAGGTCGCGGGCGAAAACCGCCACGCCCGAACGGCATTGGACCGGGGCGAATGAACCATATTTAGCCTGGGGCGAGGCCTGGAGAAGACCGTGGGTATCGACGAAGAAATAGCGCAGGCCGAATTCCTTCAGCACCTCGTCGAGCCCCGGCTGGTAGCCGCACTCGGGGAGCCAGAAACCCACCGGGCGTTTCCCCAGTCGCTCTTCGTGTACCTGGAGGGCCGTTCCCACCTGTGCCCGGACCGCCTCTTCCCGCACCGCCAAAAGAGGAAGGAACCCGTGCGTGGCCGCACAGGTGATGAGTTCGAGATTTCCCAGATCCTGGAACTTGCGCAGGCCCACCGCCACATCCCGGCCGTATTGCCCCGTGAATTGTTCCCGATAGCGTTGGAACCGTTCCATATACATCTCCACCACCGGGCGGAATTCGGGGAGGTTCTTGACCCTTTTACGTTCCTTCTCGGCCAAACCGATGAGTTGGTCCAGGTATCGCACCGCCCGCTTCTGTAAGAGAGGGTCGGCGAACATGGACAAGAGGGTCGGGGAGACGGACAGGGTCAGACGGAAGGGGGTCTTCTCGGCGGACAATCTCTCAAAGATCGAAAGCAGGGGAAGGTAAGTCTCAAAGAGGGACTCGAAATACCAGTTCTCTTCGAGGAAATACTCGTGCTCGGGCTCACGCACGTAAGGCAAGTGGCAATGGAGAACGAGGGCCAGGGATCCGGATGGGGTGGGGGGCATCGGGGGTCCTTTAACGGACGGTCAATTCACCCTGGAGGCGTTATAGGAATCCCATTTCGATCTCTTGCGCTTCAGGGATTCGGCCGAGGAAAGTCCCGCCGGCGTCACGAAGAACTCGCCCTTCTCCTCGCCGTCATTGAAATATTCCAGGATACCCGCGGGAGGCGCCCATTGGGGGTCGCTCGACGCGGCGGACGAGGCGAGATCGTTCGGGGAAGTGGAGACCAGGTTGGAACGGGTGTAAGCCACCACCCGCCCGGAAGCGGTCTTTTGAACGACCTCCACGTAATAATTCCCTCCCGGCTCCTTCAACTCCAGGTACCGGTTCCGCTCGCCGGGCTCCACATCCACTTCGTACAACATCTCCGTATTGCCGTCCGGATGGACCTTGAAGACCCGAATGGCCATGGAACTGTCAGGATATTCCCCCATCAACTGCTTCTTGACCGACTCCACGCTCTCAGGAGAGACTTCCCAATAGGTGAAGATGCAACGGGGGTCCCGGATGAAGGCCACCATTTGGGTCTCCCCGACGCGGGGAAGTTTTTTCCAGGTGGAAAGTTTGGAAGTCGCGGCGGAGGCGGCTTCACGGCCTTTGCGCGCGGGGACTTTTTTGGCCGGAACGACTTTCTTGATGGCTTTAACACCGGTGGTTTTGGTCTTTTTAACGGCGGGACTTTTCGGGGACTTTTTGGGCTTTTCGGAAGTGGAGGAAGTCGTTCCTTCTTTTTTCTTTCGCGGCATAGCCCACCTCGGTCCAAAGGGGATGAACAGGCTTTTTATCCTCCAACTTTTGACCCTAAATGGCAAGGGATGGATATGACCTTGTCCTATTCAGAAAAACGTTTGAATGGTATAAAACCCCAACAAAATCAACAACATTGGAACTTTGATAAATGAGATGGATGAGATAGAAACGGAAATAAAGGCTTTTTCTTCAACACATTCATCTTATTCATCATAGTTGCAATGGGCTTTGTTGGAGGCTGTTGATGCAAGTGGAAGGTAAAAAAAAGCCCGACGGTTGTCGCCGTCGGGCCGTTGATAGAGTGAGGTTTTAAGGTCTAAGGCTTGGCACTGGAATTGCGGGCGATGAGCTCCACCGGCACTTCCTGGCGAAGGACCCCCAGGTCCTTGTTCTCGATGATCTCGAGGATACGGGTCACGGCCAACTTGCCCATGTGTTCCTTGGCGACGCCCACGGTGGTCAAACCCGGATCCGTATATTGGCTGATGGCCACGTTGTCGAAGCCCACCACGCTCAGGTCTTGAGGAACCTTGCGGCCCACCTCGTGCGCGGCTCGGATGGCCCCAGCGGCCATCTCGTCGTTGACGCAGAAAAGGGCCGTCAACTTCTTGTCCTTTTGGAGGACTTCCTTGGTCTTCTCGTAAGCGCTTTGGAAGGTCAAGTCCGCGCTCTCGAAAACCGGGCTCGCGCTGGCGGACAGCCCCTTCTCCGATACGGCCTTGCGCCATCCCTCGCCCCTCTCGTCGATATTGGGGCGGCCCTTGGCGACGGTGAGGAGGCCGATATGCTTGTGCCCCAGTTGGATCAGGTGCTCGGCGGCCAATTGCCCGCCTTGGCGGTTGTTGATCTGGACCGTGTCCACTTCCTGCAAGGCCGGGTAGTTGTCGATGGCCACGACCGGAACGCGCCTCTCCTTGATGTCGGCCACGACTTGGGGATCGCAATGCCCGATCAGGATGACGCCGTCCACGTTCTTCTCACGAACGATCTTGGGGAGCGTCTCGTAACCGCTGTGGTCGGCCTTGAGATAGGAGAAATAAAGATTGAAGTTCTTTTCGATGGTCTCCTTGACGATGCCTTCGATGATGAAGGAATAGAAAGGGTTGGAGATGATCTTGTCCTCTTGGTAGAACACCACGCCCAAGTTACGCGTCCGGCGTCCCGCCAGGCCCGCCGCCATGGCGCTGGGGTGATAGTCCAAGTCCCGGGCAACCTTGATGACCCGCTTCTTGACTTCCTCGCTGATCATGACGTCCGTTCGGTTGTTCATGACGAAGGATACGGTGGTGATGGAAACCCCCGCTTGTTTAGCCACGTCTTTGATCGTCGGATGCGAACCCATTTGCGACTCCAATCTATTCCGGACTAAAAACATTTTTAGATGCTGACCCCAAAATCCAGGGATGGGGCCGTCGTTTTACCGTTTCATATGGGCAAAAACGCCGTAAAACCGCACCTGCTGAAGTTTTGTGATGGCGGTATTTTAGTAAACCGCTTTCGGGGGAGGAGCTACGATTCGGTCGGTTTGATAGCAATTTATTGCTTGGCGAGTCCAGCCGGGAAAAACCAAGATACCCATTTCATGAGCGGGAACAGCGACAGAAAGGGCTTTCTTGGGAAGGGACCCCCTTCAGCTTGTGGGGATTCAATCGCTTTCTGAAACAATATGGAGAAATTTTTCCGAACGAACCCTAATTATTTTCAGGATGCGGGATTGGGTTTCAGGTCCTGTTGGGCTTTTTCCTTCAAGCGGTGGATCTCCCCGAAACAAGCCTGCAATTCCTTGAGGTGTTCCACCAATCGGGAATGGTCCTTCCCCCCCACCAAATTCATCGGAGGGAGATGGTCGGGTATGACGGCTTTCGCTTCCTTCGACTTCCCCGCTTCGATGAGCTTGTGGGAAAGGTCCTTGAGTTCCGCTAAGCCATCTTGGATGCCCTTCACGAGGGCCGATTCCATTTGAGGCAAGGCCTCGGCGGGAACGGGATTGGCTTGGGATCCGAAGGCTTGGGCGATCTTGTCCAAGAGCGGCGTCCTGTCGCCCACCGCGTCCGAGCCCAGCACCCAAATAAGGATGCCCGGCAGTTTGTGTTTCTTCACATACTCGCACTTCAGGGCCATGGATCGAACGTCGTCGTAAGAGACCAGGCCTTTGCCATAACGGTTCTGAAGATAAGGGGCTTGGGCCTTTGCGTCCCATTCTTCCGAATAACGTCCGCTTTTGATCATCGAAAGGGCTTGGGTATAGGAAACCCCCGAGACGCGGGGTTCCTCCTTGGGCATGGGGTCATTCCAATGATCCACATGGAAAAGTTTTCCGTAAAAAGGAACACCTACCAGCAGTTTGTCCGAAGCCACGCCGTAATGGTCGCGCACACGGGTCACGGTCTCATCCACCGAGATGCCGTCCTGGGCCTTGGAACCGGGCACCGAATAGAGGTTGGCGTGGTGGTAGGCGTATTCGCTGAAGACACCGGCGAAGTCGTAGGTCATCAGGCTCACATAATCCACATAACCCGATATTTCTTTCCAATCCATATGGGAAGCATAGGGTTCGCCCACCATGACGGCGGTGGTGAGGGTCCAGCGGGGGAAACGGGCCCGCAAATTCCTCATGAAGGAAGTGAAGGCTTTCTTCTCCGGCTCGGTCTGGGCGCCCGGCTCCCAATCGATGTCCACCCCGTCGAAATGGTTTTCCGTGATGACCTTGTCGAGCTCGTCGAAGAACCTTTTCTCATATTGGGGGTAGGTCGCCATGGAGAACCAATTCTCCGAACTGTCCACCCAGCCGCCGATGGAGGCCAACACCTTCACGCCCTTGGCGTGGGACAGACGGACAAGGTCGGCATTGAAGAAATTGTCCGGGATACTGAGTTCTCCTTCAGGAGTGGTGCGGATGAAGGAACGGGCCACGTGGGTCAAGGCTTGGTAGTTGTAGGCTTGGGGCGGAAAAAGCTCATCCAGCCAGCAGGCCGAATAACCGATGACCACATGGTCGGGCTGGGCCTGGGCGGCCCTGGCGGTCAGGATGAGGAACATCGGTATCAAGATGGTCAAGAGCCAGGCGGCCCACTTCAACGAGAACATGGTCACGTTTTTCTCCCGGGGTGAATTTGGTTGGCTATTGTATTCGAAGAAAGGCGGATTAGGGGCGTATCATCAACCAATTTGGCACGTCAAAATAATGGTTTAGATAAAAAAAGGACCCAAAAAAATGACCAGAGCCTTTCTCCGCCATTTGTGGCTGTTCCCCCTATTGACCCTCATGAGCTGCGTCATCGGCTGTTCGACCAGTCCCAAGACCCTGTCCGGTGAATACCAAGTGACCGGAAGCGCCGGGGTGGCTTCGGCTTCCATCACTTATCTTCTTCCTTCCGGCGCCAACGCCTCGGCCATCAGCGTGACCTTGCCTTGGAACTACACCTTTTCGGGCATCGAAAGCGAGGGGAGCTACCAGGGGACCAGCCTTTCCCTCTCGGCCCAGAACAATTCGGGCGCGGGTTCGGTGACGGTAGCCATCTTGGAGAACAACAATGTCTTGCAAAGAAGTTGGGCCGTTTGGCCCCAGGCGGCCATCACCATCACGGGAAGTTTTTGAATTAACCGCCCAACAAAATCCTTGTAACTATGATGAATAAAGATGAAACCAGATGAAGGAACCCAAAAACCCTCATTTTGCGCCTTATCTCAATTCATCTTATTCATCAAAGTTCCAACATTTTTGATCTTTGTTCGTGTTCTTAAGGTGTGGCCTTTCCGCTTTCCACCCAACCCAGCACGATCTTCTTGAAGACCCGCCCGTCCTTGGAAAAGACCACCGAATATTGGCCCACGGGCACGTCATAACCCCTCTTATCCTTCCCATCCCATTCCACCCAGGCGTCCTTTTGGCCCGTGACATTGGCGTCATAAAGGATCCGCATGATGTTCCCGTGCTCGTCGAGAAGTTTCAGCTGGTAATGCCCAGGACCGTCGGCGAAGCTCACGTCGATGTTGGCGGGCAACTGGTTGAAGATGACGGTCTCGGGCTGGTCGTAAGTCGCTTCGACTCCGGTGGCCGCGGGCGCCGCCGCCGCGGCAGGCGGGGCGGCGGCCAGGCCCGGGGGAGCCTGTTGATAAAGAGGGGAAGCCCGGGACAGGGGAGTCTCGGCGGATCCGGTGGCTTCAGGGTCTTGCGTGACGGTGGGCGTGGCGCAGGAACAGGGGCTATTCCCCAACCAGGCCGCCACCGCCGGAAAAAAATCGTCCGTGACCTTGGCGGCCCGGTAATCCTGCTCATGAGCCCAGCTCTCCCACATGGACATGTCCCACACCATGAACAACTTGCCCCTTTGGCAGACGGGGACGTTCACCCATCCGCCCAATTGGGACACGGTCCAGCCGGCCACGACCGCCCGGTCCACCCAATCGTTCCCGGCCCAATCAGCCGCCGTATGGACATAGCTGGTCCCATTGAGGAAAGCCAGGGGGATACCGCCGATGTAGTTCCCAAAAAAGGAGACCGGACCCAGGGCTGGCGATACCGCGAAGTAAGCCGGGTTCTGGGTCGAGCTGTTGCCCGCAACCGATGGCGGACAGGAGGAGTAGCCCTTCTTGACCGCCGCGACCCTTTGCAGGAAGGAATAGAGTCCCTCGTCCCGATGGGCGAACCCATGGTTCTCCCCCAGCAGGAATAACTTGCCGCAATGGTTGAGATAGGTGATGGCCTTGGTCTGCCAGCGGGCGTCGAAATAGTCGGGCGAGGTCACCGACCCCGTGCCGCAGCCGCCGGGTTGGACATTGGTGAACCGGGCGTCCCAGACTTGGTCATAGGGGGCGCCCCAGAAATCGGGTGTCGGGTCGCGGTTGACGCCCTGCACATCGATGGGCATCACACTATTGCCGGCGTTCTGGAGCACTGTGACGCATTTGAGGAGGCTGTTCCCCAATGGGTCGGACCCGTTGTAATAGAAAAGGATGTTATGGGCTTGGGCGGAAAAAGGGATGAGCGTGGATAGGAATAAGAAGAGACAAATTCGTTTCATTAAACTTCCTCATTTTAAAAAAGGAAGGTTTTGTGGTCTGTCATTCCGAGCCGATGCGCCAATCGGCGCGGTTATCGGCGTCGGAATCTCAGTTGAGCCTTAAAACCTGAGATCACGACGTCGCCAAACAGCCCTATCGGGCTGGCTCCTCGTGATGACAACAAAATCTTTGATTCTTTTAATTCACTTACTGGTCGTTCTTTTCCCTTATCCAGGTCAACACGATATTCCGCAACAATTTTCCATTGCGGGTGAAGTGGGCGTAATATTCGCCATAGGGCATCAGCCGTCCCTGCTCGTTCTTACCGTCCCAAGATATCCATTGGTCCGAATCGCCCACCATGCGGTGTTCGAAGAGGGTCTTGAGGTGGCTCCCCGAGGCATTCATCACTTCCAACTTATAGAGTCCGGGTCCATCGGCGAATTCCACGTAGATATTGACCGGCGGCTCGACGAAAACAATGGTGGTGGGGGCGTACTCGGCGATCTCCACGGTGGGCGTAAAGGTGGCGGGGGCCTCATGCCGGACGGGCGTGGAGGTCGGCCAGGCGCGGCGACGCAGGGTCGGGGTGGGGGTCGGCGGGTACTTCGCCTTCTTTAGAGGCCGGGGCGTAGAGGTAGGGATCAGCTTCACCACATGGGGCCGCGGGGTATGGGTGGGCGTGGCGGTGGGCTTGGACGCCCGGGGAACATGGGTAGCGGTGGCGGTCGGGATGGGCCGGGGCGTGCGGGTATAAGTCGCGGTAGGCTTAGGCCGCGGCGTGGGCGTCGGCACGGGGGTCCGGGTCGAGGTGGCCGTAGGCTTCTGGTAGGCACGGGTCGAGGTGGCGGTGGGTTTGAAGGGCGCGCATTGGGGCGCGGGAATGACGCTCAAATTGAAGGCGCGGCGAAAAAGTCGCTTTTCCCCTTCCTCGGTGCTGAGATTGTTGAGGGAGTTACCCCCCCCGTTGGAGGCGCTATATCCAGCCAGGTACTTCATCGGACGTCCCGTATCTGGATCCTTCAGAACGACGGCTATGGTTTTGTGGGTCGTCAAGACATCCGCCGTTTCCCAACCGCTTTCATCGAATCCCGGAGCGTTCCAGCCATTTGGCTCCGCATCCCCCTTTTTTCCCAGGTGCAAGGTCCGGTTCTGGTCCGACTGATTGGTCGTGATCCGCTCTTGGCTATTGTCGGAGTAGGAAAGGGTCAGCACATAGGCGAGACCCATATAATCCTGCGAGTTGTAATCCGTGTTGCCCGCCCGAGTGAGGGTATGGGTCATCCGAATGGCGAATAAGTTTTGGGGTTGGAAATAGCATATTTGATCATCGGTGAATTTGACGGTGATCCGGTCTTTTTGGTCCGCCCTTCCTTCATAGGTATGTGGATCGAATTCGAAGATCTTATGACCGTTCAACCAAAGGGCGGTCCAATCCCCTGTCGATAATTCCAATGTGACGCCGGTGATGTATTTGCCGTCCTGAGCCAAGGCGATGGAGGGCGCCAGACAAAGGGTCAGGAGCAGGAGATTCCGGAGAAGGGTGCGCAAAAAATCCTCTTTCAAACAGGTTGATGATTAGGCGTTCGAGCGCCAAAGGAAGTGAAATTTATAAACCAGGGCCCTTTTAAATACAACAAAACTTGGCAAAAAGTGGCGTCGTCCTTGGACAGAATGATGAAAAAGTCTGCACTTGGACTTTTTCATATCTTCGTCGCAAATCAGCCCTTGAAAGACAAGGGCTTAACAACGATTTGCTCCTAGCCCGTGACTGTCGACAGGGTGAAAAGGCATTTTAAAGCACCCTGTAAACCGGTAAAAGCGCTTACTTCGAACGGGGGTTGTGGTAATGCAGGACCTGGACATCCTGGATCGTCACCAGGCAATGGGTGGGCAGCATGGGCTCGATGGCCTTCAAGGCCTTTTGGACCTGCTTGGGTTTATCCACGACCTCGATGAGCACAGTAATGTTTTCGGTGATCTCCAGCAGTTGTGAGGAATGGATATGGGCCGAGGAGCCGAATCCCTCCACGCCCTTGAATACCGTGGCGCCGGCCATCTTGAGCCTCAGCATCTTTTCGACGATGGCGCGGTACAAAAGCTGGCCTTGGAACTTCAGGTCCTCGTCAACATAGATACGAAGCGACTTGCATTTGCCTTGAAGTTTCACGATGCCCCCTTAGCCGACCTTCTTTATTTTAATTCAAGATCAAGAATTCAAAATTCATAATTGCTTTTTATAGGGCCTTGGCCACGGTCACCCCGGCCCAAGTGGCAACGAGACAACCAATGACGGTGAAACCCACATTGGCCGCCACCAATTTGAAATTCCCCTCCTGGATATAACGGAAGGTCTCCCAGCTGAAGGTGGAATAGG